>DMID01000017.1 GCA_003449195.1 Lysobacteraceae bacterium
CCGGCAGCGTCGCGGTTTCGCTCTCCGGCTCCAGCAACTCGGCAATGCCCCGCAGCGGTGTTTCCAGGCGGCGAGTTGCTTCGGTGCTGGCCCGGAGCATGGCCAGCAATTCGGCCAGCAGCTCGGGGTCGTCGCCGGCCTGCTGGCGGGGGGAGGGTTTGCGCTCNNTGGCGGGCGAAGGCTTCGCGCTCGGCGACGGGCAGCCCGCTGGCCTGGTGAAACAGTTCCTCGAGCCGGTGCCACGTGTCCCGGGTCAGCATGCCATCCTCGATGCCAGCCACGAGCGGGCAAAACGCAGGTCGCGTTGCAGCGTCGCCACCGACACGTCCAGCAGGCCGGCGCATTCGGGAATGCTGAAGCCGGCCAGTTCGACCAGCGCAAAGGCCTGTGCCTTGCGTTCGTCGAGCTGGGCCAGCTGTTCGAATGCCTCGGCGATCATGGTCAGGTCTTCGGGTTGCGGCGTCGACGATTCGATGCTGACCGTCAGGGTCGTCGCTTCTCCTTGCCGTTTTCGGCTGGCCTGCATCCGAGCCAGATCGATCAGCAGATGCCGCATCTGCAGCGCCGCGACGGCATAGAAATGCGCGCTGGAATTGAACGGACTGCGGTTGGCCGACAGCCTGATCCAGGCTTCGTTGACCAGTTCGGTGGGCTGCAGCGCCACCGGGCTGCCTTTGGCGAGCCGGCCGGCGGCGATCGCGCGCAATTCGGCATAAGCCTGCGTGGCCAGCGAATCGGCCGCATCGGCATCGCCTTGCTGCCATTTCACGATCAGACGCGTGACCGAAGGGTCATTGCTTTCCATCACGGGTGGCACGGTGGGAGCGAGGGCGAGGCGGCCACTTTAGCAAGGCCGCATGACCGCACAGGCCGACGATGACCAATGGGGCAGGTGTGTTGCCGCATGCCGGTGCTAGATTCGGGAAATCCGGGCGCGCCATCACGCGGCAATGCGGCCGGCTCGCCCCGTTGTTCATCCACCCCTGCGCCCAAAGAGGAATCGCCGGATGCGAACCCATCGCCTGATCTGGTCCGCGGCTCTCGCCGCGACCGCCACCACGCTGCTGGCCAACGTGCCGGCCCATGCCGATGCCGGATACGCCGTGCCGCCGCCGGAGCTGCTGAAGGTGCTCAAGGCACCGCCGCCGCCCACGCCCAGCGCAGACCCCACCGGCCAGCGCCTGCTGCTGACCACGGCGCAGACCTATCCATCCATCGAGCGCGTGGCGCGGCCTTATCTCAAGCTGGCCGGCGTGCGCCTGGAACCGGCCAACCGCAGCCGCCACGACACCCCGGCCGGCTATGGCATCCCGGCCTGCGTGGCCGATTTCACCGTGGTGGACATCGCCAGCGGCAAGCAGACCAAGGTGCCGTTGCCCGATGGCGCCTGCCCCGGCCCGGCGTCGTGGTCGCCCGACGGCACGCGCTTCGCCTTCCAGAACGTCACCTCCACCTCGGTGGAACTGTGGCTGGGCGATGCCGCCAGCGGCCAGATCCACAAGGTGCCGGGGCTGGCCTTGAACCCGATCTTCGACAGCGCGGTGCAATGGCTGGACGGCAGCAAGACCCTGCTGGTGAAGAAGGTGCCCGACGGCCAAGGCGCGGCACCGGCCGAGACCGCAGCGCAGATCGGCCCGGACGTGCAGCAGTCGCTGGGCGGGCAGGGCGAGAGCAGTACCTACGAGGCGCGCGACACGCTCAAGAGCGCGCTGGACGAGGCGCGTTTCGTCTATTACGGCAGCTCGCAGCTGGCCGTGGTGGATGCCGCCGCCGGCAGCGTGCGCAACGTCGGCGCGCCGGCCATCTATAACGACGTGGATGGTGCGCCCGACGGCGTGCACGTGCTGACCGAATCGATCAAGCCGCCGTATTCGCACGCGGTGACCTATCAGCGCTTCGCCCACGACGTGGCCGTGCTCGACGTGAACACCGGCAAGGCGGTGACCATCGCCAGCCTGCCGCTGGCCGACCGCGTGCCGGTGCACGGCGTGCCGACCGGCGCGCGCGAGTTCGGCTGGCGCGCGACCGACCCGGCCACGCTGGTCTGGGCCGAGGCGCTGGACAAGGGCGACTGGAACGTCGAGGTGCCGGCACGCGACAAGGTGATGGCCTGGAAGGCACCGTTCACCGGCAAGCCTGCCGAGATCACCCGCACCCAACAGCGCTTTGCCGGCTATGTGTGGACGGCCAGGCCCGAGGTGGCGTTCCAGTACGAGATCGACGAGAACCGCCACTGGCAGACCACCCGCATCGTCGACGTGGACAAGCCCGGCGCCCAGGGCCGCCTGCTGTGGGACATGTCCAGCGACGAGCTGTACAAGGACCCGGGCAGTTTCGTCTACACGCGCCTGCCCAGCGGTGCGGTGGTGGCGCGCATGGAGGGCGAGAGCCTGTTCCTGCGTGGGCAGGGCGCCTCCCCCAAGGGCGACCGGCCGTTCCTGGACAAGCTCGACCTGGCCACGCTGAAGACCCAGCGCCTGTTCCGCAGCGGCACCGACGACTACGACGTGCCCTTCGCCTTCACCGCGCAGCCGGGCCAGTTCCTGACCTGGCACCAATCGCTGATCGACCCGCCCAACGCGTTCGTGCGCACCTTGGGCGCGCCGGTGGCCGATGCCGCCGAAGGCGAAGCGGCCTACGCCACGGCCGGCACCCAGCTGACCCGCGTGCCGGACCCGACGCCGGAAGTGCGCCAGATCAAGAAGCAGCTGGTGACCTACAAGCGCGCCGACGGCTTGGACCTGTCGTTCACCCTGTACACGCCGCCGGGCTACGTGGCCGGCAAGAGCAAGCCGCTGCCGGCCGTGCTGTACGCGTATCCGGCCGACTTCGCCTCCAGCGAGCAGGCCGGGCAGGTCAGCGGCAGCCAGAACACCTTCACCCGCCTGCCGTACTACCGGCTGATGCTGCTGGCCGGCTACGCGATCATCGACAACGCCAGTTTCCCGATCGTCGGCGACCCCAAGACCGCCTACGACACCTATCTGGAGCAGCTGACCGCCGATGCCAAGGCCGCGGTGGACAAGGCCGTGGACATGGGCGTGGTGGACCGCAACCGCATCGGCGTGACCGGCCACAGCCACGGCGCGCTGATGACCGCCAACTTGGTCACCCACACCGACCTGTTCAAGGCCGGCATGGCCACCAGCGGCTCGTACAACAAGACGCTCACGCCGTTCGGCTTCCAGAACGAGCGCCGCTCGGTGTGGCAGGCGCGCGATGTCTACATCAAGGCCTCGCCGTTCTTCTATGCCGACAAGATCAAGCACCCGCTGCTGCTGGTCCACGGCGAGGACGATGCCAACCCGGGCACCGAGCCGATCCAGTCGCTCAAGCTCTATCAGGCCATCCGCGGCAACGGCGGCATCGCCAAGCTGGTGATGCTTCCGCACGAGCCGCACTGGTACACCGCGCTGGAATCCAACGAGCAGGTCGTGCACGACATGCTCGACTGGTTCGACACCTATGTGAAGAACGCACCGGGCACGAAGTAACTGCCAAACGGAGCAAGGCGAAGGACGCGACCTCAAGCGGCGTGTCCTTCGTCTGGAACCTGCACGGTGTCCCTCCTCCTGCCCACCGGCATTTCGTGGCGGGTATTGGGTCGATTCCGGCAGGTCACGGTACCGGCCAAGGAAAGGGCACTTCGGCTTCGGCTGCTTCCCGCAGCCGGTGCTCCAACTTCATCCTTGCGGACAAGATCCAGGCATCGCGATGACATTCTTCGAGATCGAAAAAGGCCGAATCGAGCGGGTGGAAAAAATCAGCCTGATGCAGGCGGAATTACGCGAACGACAGGATTTGCAGGCGCTGCTGCGCCAGCAATTGCCGGAACTGATTCCCGACCTGCTGGTGATTGCCGAGGAGTTCGGCGACTGGGACGATTCGCGTCGGCGCATCGACCTGCTTGCGTTGGATCGTATGGGCAATCTGGTCGTGGTCGAACTGAAGCGCGGCGATACCGGCAGCCACATGGAACTGCAGGCTCTGCGCTATGCGGCCATGGTGTCCACGATGACCTTCGAGCAAGCCGTGTCCGCCTACGAGAGCTTCCTCGGTCCGGAGGCGGGGTTGTCGGCACGCCGGCAGTTGCTCGATTTCCTCGGGTGGTCCGAGCCGAATGAAGACGATTTCGCGCAGGACGTCCGCATCGTGTTGTTCTCGGAGGATTTCTCGCGTGAATTGACCACGTCCATCCTCTGGCTCAACCAGCGGCAACTGGACATCAGCTGCTATCGAATCAGTGCCTACCGTCTGGACCAACGGCTGTTGCTCGATTTCCAGCAGATCATTCCGCTCAAGGAGGCGGAGGAGTACCAGGTAAAACTGCGCAACAAGCAACAGGAAGTGCAGTCCGCGCGGCGCGAGCAGGTGGCCTGGAACGGCGAGCTGTACGCCAATTACGGCGACAACGAATACCGTTCGTGGGACGACGCGCGCGATTTCGGCTTCATCAGCGCCGGCGGAGGCGAGTGGTTCACGCGAACCTTGCGCCTGCTCGAGCCGGGCAAGCGCGTATGGGTCAATCGGCCAGGCATCGGTTACCTGGGCGTGGGCATTGTTCAGGGCGACCCCGTCGATGCGCGGGATTTCATGGTGCAGACCGAACAGGGGATGCGCCCTTATCTCAAGGTTGGACACGTGCATCCGCAGATGCGGGCAGCAGCGGACGACCCGGAGCGCACGGACAAGTTCGTCCCGATCCGGTGGATCAAGACCGTGGACGAATCACGCGCAATCCGACAGAACGGCTTGTTCGGCAACCAGAACTCGGCAGCCAAGCCCGTGTCCGCATCGTGGCCTGCGACCGTTGCCCGGCTCAAGGCGGCGTTCGGCGTGGAGTGAGGGATTTGTTCGCGACTTGTCGCGAACAAATCCCGGTACCGTGGTCAGGCTTGTCACGGGCGCATCGCATCTCCCGCATCAGAACCATGGCGCTGTCGGATGCAATCAGCCGATGATGCCGGGCAGGTCCAGTCCTTTTTCCTTTGCGCAGTCGATGGCGATCTCGTAACCGGCATCGGCGTGGCGCATCACGCCGGTGGCCGGGTCGTTCCACAACACGCGGGCGATGCGCTTGTCTGCCGCCTCGCTGCCGTCGCAGCAGATCACCATGCCGGCGTGCTGGGAGAAGCCCATGCCGACGCCGCCGCCGTGGTGCAGCGACACCCAGGTGGCGCCGCCGGCGGTGTTGAGCAGGGCATTGAGCAGCGGCCAGTCGGACACGGCATCGGAGCCGTCGCGCATGGCTTCGGTCTCGCGGTTGGGCGAGGCCACCGAGCCGCTGTCCAGATGGTCGCGGCCGATCACCACCGGCGCCTTCAGCTCGCCGTTGCGCACCATCTCGTTGAACGCCAGGCCCAGGCGGTCGCGGTCGCCAAGGCCGACCCAGCAGATGCGCGCGGGCAGGCCCTGGAAGTGGATCTTCTCGCGCGCCATGTCCAGCCAGCGGTGCAGGTGGGTGTCATGCGGTAGCAGTTCCTTCACCTTGGCATCGGTCTTGTAGATGTCTTCCGGGTCGCCGGACAGCGCGGCCCAGCGGAATGGGCCGATGCCGCGGCAGAACAGCGGGCGGATGTAGGCCGGCACGAAGCCGGGGAAGTCGAACGCATTGGCCACGCCTTCTTCCAGCGCCATCTGCCGCAGGTTGTTGCCGTAGTCCACGGTCGGCACGCCCAGCGCATGGAAGCCGAGCATGGCCTCGACGTGCACCGCCATTGACTTGCGCGCGGCCGCTTCCACCTCCTTCGGCGCGCTTTCGCGCTTGGCCGTCCATTGCTCCACGCTCCAGCCAATCGGCAGGTAACCGTTGACCGGGTCGTGCGAGGAGGTCTGGTCGGTCAGCAGGTCCGGCTTGATGCCGCGGCGGAGCAGTTCGGGCAGCACGTTGGCCACGTTGCCGAGCAGGCCGACCGACAGCGGCTTTTTTGCCTTGCAGGAGTCGTCGATCAGGCGCAACGCCTCGTCGAGGTTGTCGGTCCAGGTATCCAGATAGCCGGTGCGCAGGCGCATTTCGATGGACGACTGGCGGCATTCCACCGCCAGGCACGAGGCGCCGGCCATCACCGCCGCCAGCGGCTGCGCGCCGCCCATGCCGCCCAGCCCGCCGGTGAACAGCCACTTGCCGCCGAGATCGCCACCGCAATGCTGGCGGCCCATCTCCACGAAGGTCTCGTAGGTGCCCTGCACGATGCCTTGCGCGCCGATGTAGATCCAGCTGCCGGCGGTCATCTGGCCGTACATCATCAAGCCCTTTTTATCGAGCTCGTTGAAGTGGTCCCAGTTGCCCCAGCGCGGCACCAGGTTGGAGTTGGCAATCAGCACGCGCGGCGCATCGGCATGGGTACGGAACACGCCCACCGGCTTGCCCGACTGCACCAGCAGGGTCTGGTCCTCGTCCAGCCGCTTCAGGGTGTCCACGATCTTGTCGAAGCTCTCCCAGTCGCGCGCGGCGCGGCCGATGCCGCCGTACACCACCAGCTCCTGCGGGCGTTCGGCCACGTCCGGGTCGAGGTTGTTCTGCAGCATGCGCAGCGGCGCCTCGGTCAGCCAGCTTTTCGCGTTGAGCGTGGTGCCGGTGGGCGCGTGGATGACGCGGGCGGGGTCCAGGCGGGTCATGCGGGAATCCTCTGTGTCTTGGCAAAGTCGAGGCAGGCGGCAAGCACGTCGCGCAGCACGGCCTGCAGTGGCGCGGCACGGTCGGCGGCCCACGGCGTGGGCCAGTTGTCCGGGCTTGGCACGGCGGGCTCGTCGATGTAGCCCCGGCATGCCAGCTCCATCTGGATGGCATGCACGCCATCGGCGGGGGCGGCGTGGTGGCGCGTGCTCCAGCCGCCCTTGAAGCGGCCGTCGCGCACCGTCGGCAGATTGCTGGTGCGGCAGGCGCGCTCCACCGCATCGGCCAATGCAGGTGCGCAGCTCGTGCCGGCATTGGTGCCGATGTTGAACTGCGGCAGCTCGCCGTCGAACAGATGCGGGATGTGCGAGCGGATCGAGTGCGCGTCGTAGACCACGACCGCGGGATGCCGCGCCCGCAGCCTCGCGATTTCCGCCGTCAGCGCGGCGTGGTAGGGCGCAAACCAGATGGCACGGCGATGTTCGATGTCGGCCGCATCGGGTTCCGCTCCAATGCGATACAGCGGCTCGTCGTCGAAGGTGGTCAGCGGGCACAGCCCGGTCGTGGCCTGCCCCGGATACAGCGAGGCGCCGGACGGATCGCGGTTGACGTCGATCACCGAGCGCGACACCAAGGTACGCAGCGTCGTGGCGCCCAGCCCCTTGGCGAACGCATACAACTGGTGCACCCACCAGTCCGCATCGCGGCGCGCCCGCCACGGCGAGGCGAAACCGCCGGCCACCTCGGCCGGCAGGTCGGTGCCGGTATGCGGGAAGCTGA
>DMID01000161.1:0-18676 GCA_003449195.1 Lysobacteraceae bacterium
TGGATTGCAACGTTCGGCCTGCGTCGCCCAGGTGATTTCAACCGCCTGATCGACCGATACGTGGCTGCGCACGAGGACGAAATCCGCAGGCGGCTGTTGCCTGCGGCCTTGGCCGTGTTCTCGCGGCACCGCGCCGCCGGCGACCGCGTGGTGGTGGCCACCGGGGCGCCGCCGGAACTGGCGCGGGCGATCCTGGCGTTCGTCGCCGAGCAGGATGTCACCGTGATCGGCAGCCAGGTCGGGCCGCGTCTGGGCGCGGTGATCGCCACCCGCCATTGCCACCACGAGGAAAAGATGCGGATGCTGCGCGAGCGCGGCTATGGCCGCATCGCGGTGGCGTATTCGGATTCCACCGCCGACCTGCCGCTGCTGCAGGCCGCCGCCGCACCGGTGGTGGTCAACCCAAAACCGTCCAAGGTGGAGCTTTTCCGCCGCGTGCTGCCGAAAGGCACGCCGATCCTCAACTGGGGTTGCCCGGGGCGGGGCGGGGAGCCGGTGGCGGATTGAGGTGCCGGGCGGGCGGCTCTTGCACTCCCGCCGTCAATCCCGGCGGGTGACGCGCAGGTCGCGCAGGAAATCCTTGAAGTCGTGCTCGGCGTAATCGATGAACTCACCCGCGTCGTAGAAGCGGCCATGGCAGTTCATGCAGCTTTCGAAGCGGATGTGCGGTTGCTGCGGGTCGACCATCCGTACCAGCGCCCAGTGCGGGCCGCACACCGGGCAAGCGATGCGGTCGATGGCATCGGTGCGGGCGCCTTCGGCCGGGCTGCCGGTGTCGATCTCCTCGGCGCGGTCTTTCAGCAATTCCTCGCCGCGCATGCCGAACCACAGGCCGCCACAACCGCGGCAGCGGCGGGCGTCCGCTTCCGGCAGGGCCAGCGTTTCCATGGCGGCCCCGCACTTGGGGCAGGCGAGTTCGGCGCTCATCGGGTGCCGTACAGCACGAGGGTCTTGCCGCGGGCGTGCAGCACGCCGTCGGCCTGCAGCTTTTTCAGCACGCGGCCGGCCATTTCACGCGAGCAACCGACCAACCGGGCCAGCTCCTGGCGGGAGATGCGCAACTGGGTGCCTTGCGGATGGGTCATCGCGTCCGGGGCTTGGGCGAGGTCGTGCAGGGTGCGGATGATGCGGTCGGACACGTCGAGGAAGGCCAGCCGGCTGGCCTTGCGGCTGGTATCCAGCAGGCGGCGGGTCAGCTGCACGCCGATGGCGTAGAGCAGTCGCGGGGCGTCGGCGGCCAACGGCCCGGCCAGCAGCTGGTGCAGCTTCTCGTAGCCGATCTCGGCCAGCTCGCACTGGGTGCGGGTACGCAGGATCACTTCGCGCCGGTCCGACTCGATGAACAGGCCCATTTCGCCGACGAACTCGCCGGCGCCGTAGTAGCCCAGCACCAGTTCGCGCTGTTCGTCTTCCTCGGCGATGATGCTCACCGAACCGTTGACCACGTAATACAGGGTGCCGGCCGGGTCGCCGGGCCGGAAGATGTCGGCCCGGGCCGGGTAGCGGCGGCGGTGGCAGTGGGCGAGGAAACGTTCGATGGCGGCACCGTCTAGCGGTGCCGGGCCGACGGCCGCTCGCGTGGCGAGGGCTGCGATGGGGAGGGCTGGCGTCATGGCGGGATGTGATGGTGTGCGCAAAGCTTAATGGCGGGCCGGGGTTGCGGCAAACGGTTCTGCGGCTTCCGTTCCGTTGGCGGGGGCTTTGCCCCATAATCGCGGGCTTTGGCTACCCGCGAACCTACAGGAATGACTGACGTGGTCAAACCGCTGCCTCGCCTCCGGCTGCAGGGTTTCAACAACCTCACCAAGGCGCTGAGCTTCAATATCTACGATGTCTGCTATGCCGTCTCCGAGGACGAGCGTCAGCGCTACATCGCCTACATCGACGAGGCGTACAACGCCAATCGTCTGACCCAGATATTGACCGACGTGGCCGAGATCATCGGTGCCAACATCCTGAACGTGGCCCGCCAGGACTACGACCCGCAGGGCGCCTCGGTGACCATCCTCATCTCCGAGGAGCCGGTGATCGACAAGAAGCAGGCCGGCAAGGAAGTCATCTCCGATGCCGTGGTGGCGCACATGGACAAGAGCCACATCACCGTCCACACCTACCCGGAGACGCACCCGCAGAACGGCATTGCCACCTTCCGCGCGGACATCGACGTGGCCACCTGCGGCGTGATTTCGCCGCTGAAGGCGCTGAACTACCTGATCGAGAGCTTCGAGTCGGACATCGTGGTGATGGACTACCGCGTGCGCGGCTTCACCCGCGACATCAAGGGCAAGAAGCACTACATCGATCACCGCATCAACTCGATCCAGGACTTCCTGGCCAAGAACATCCGTTCGCGCTACGAGATGATCGACGTGAACGTGTATCAGGAGAACATCTTCCACACGAAGATGCACCTGAAGGACTTCGACCTGGACACCTACCTGTTCGAGGAAAAGGCCCGCAACCTGTCGTTCAAGGAGCGCATGCGCATCGAGGCGCTGCTCAAGCGCGAGATCGAGGAGCTGTTCCACGGCCGCAATCTGGTCGAGTGAGGTCAGCGGCGGTTCGGGCGGCATCCGGCAGGATGGCGGCCATCTGAAACATCGGCGGGACGTCCCGCCCTGCGGCTTCGGCCGCAGCACATTGCCGACGGCGGCCCGGTGCGCAAGCGTCGGGCCGTTTTCGTTTCGGCACCGCCCGCCGTGCACGTGTCCGCATGCGGCGGTGCGTTTCCTTGCCATAACCACCGGAGGTGGTGCATGTCCTGGTTGTATCTGCTGCTGGCCGGTGCGTTCGAGATCGTGTTTGCGCTGTCGCTCAAGTACAGCGCGGGCTTCACCCGGTTGTGGCCGTCGCTGGCCGTGGTGGCTGGCGCATCGGCCAGCCTGTGGCTGATGACGCGGGCGATGCGGCAGATCCCGGTCGGCACGGCGTATGCGGTGTGGACCGGCATCGGCGCGCTGGGCGTGGCCGTGCTGGGCATGGCGCTGTTCGGCGAGAGCGCCTCGCCCGCACGTCTGGCCTGCATTGGCCTGATCGTGGCCGGCGTGATCGGCCTGAAGCTGGTGTCCTGATCCGCGATCGACGTGGGGCGGTATCGGTTTCCCGTGGCGAGTGACCAGGTGGCGCTTGCGGCGGAGTCGAGCCGGCGACGCAGGTATCGCCGGCGGGCGTCAGAGCCGGTAGGCGACGGTCTTCATCAGTTTCGATGCGGCGGCCATCAGCGTCGGGATCGGCGGCGGCAGTGTGCGTGCGCCGGCCTGTAGTGCGTTGTCGGCGTGGCGGGCTTCGTCGGCCTTCATCACCTGCAGGATCGCGCGGCTGCGCAGATCGGCCGGCGGCAGGGATTGCAGGTGTTCGTCCAGATGCGCCTCGACCTGGCGTTCGGTCTCGACGACGAAACCGAGGTTCCAGCCATCGCCGCGCAGCCCGGCCAGCACGCCGATCGCATGGCTGCCGGCATACCACAGGGGGTTGAACAGGCTGGGGCGGCTGTCCAGTTCGCGCAGACGTTCGTCGCACCAGGCGAGGTGGTCGGTTTCCTCCTGCGCCGCGGCCAGCAGGTGCGCACGCGTATCCTCGTCGCGGGCCACGGCCGCCTGGCCGAAATACAGGCCCTGCGCGCAGACTTCGCCGACGTGGTTGATGCGCATCAGGCCGGCCGCGTGACGGCAATCGTCCGCGGACAGTTCCACGTCGGGCGTCGCGACGGCGGGATAGGGGCGTTCGGCGGCGGGTTTGGCGAACAAGGTGGCCAGCCCGTTTTCGGCATCGGCCAGCAGGCGGTCAAGCGGAGTCAGGGTGCGCAGGCTCATGGCCGGCATTGTGCCCATTCGCGGGCGGCGTGGGGCGAACTTGCGGCTTGGCCGGTGCCGGGCTATCATTCCGCTTCTTGGCTGCGGCCAAGGCAAAACGCGAGGCAAAGTTCCGCCGGGCAATCCGGCCGGAATCCGCCCGACCAGATCACCCCAAGAGTTACGTCATGAAGACTTTCACCGCCAAGTCCGAGACCGTCCAGCGCGACTGGTACGTCGTCGACGCCACCGGCAAGACCCTGGGTCGCCTGTCGACCGAGCTGGCCAGCCGCCTGCGTGGCAAGCACAAGCCCGTTTACACCCCGCACGTCGATACCGGCGATTACCTCGTGGTGATCAACGCCGAGAAGATCGCGGTCACCGGCAAGAAGCTGACCGACAAGCTGTACCACCGCTTCACCGGCTACATCGGCAACCTGAAGACCGAGTCGCTGGCCGAGGCGCTGGAGCGCCACCCGGAGCGCGTCATCGAGATCGCCGTCAAGGGCATGTTGCCGAAGAACCCGCTGGGCCGCGCGATGTATCGCAAGCTCAAGGTCTACGCCGGCCCGAACCATCCGCATGCCGCCCAGCAGCCGCAGGTCCTGGATATCTAAGTCATGGCTATCACTCAGAATTACGGCACCGGCCGTCGCAAGTCCTCCACCGCCCGCGTGTTCCTGCGCAAGGGCAGCGGCAACATCACCGTCAACGGCCGTCCGCTGGACGAGTTCTTCGGCCGCGAGACCGCGCGCATGATCGTGCGCCAGCCGCTTGAGCTGACCAAGAACACCGAGAGCTTCGACGTGTTCGTCACCGCTGCCGGCGGCGGCACCACCGGCCAGGCCGGTGCGATCCGTCTGGGCATTGCCCGTGCGCTGGTCGAATACGACGAAACGCTGAAGATCGAGCTGCGCAAGGCCGGTTTCGTGACCCGCGATGCGCGCGAAGTCGAGCGCAAGAAGGTCGGCCTGCACAAGGCACGCCGCGCCACCCAGTTCTCGAAGCGTTAATCGGGAGCCTGCGGCATCGGGGAGTCTGCACCCTGTTGTGCGGATTCTCCGGAAACGGCTTGCAAACAAGCCCGTTTTTTCAGTTACAATTTGCACCATAGCCCCGTCGCCAAGCGGTAAGGCACCTGACTCTGACTCAGGCATTCGGAGGTTCGAATCCTTCCGGGGCTGCCAAATCCCGAAAAGGCCCAGTCGCAAGACTGGGCCTTTTCGTTTGCAGGGCTTCATCGGCCGGCAACGGCCGGATGTCGTGTACGGCGGCGGTTTCCCGGTCGGTGGGTGGAGGGTGTGCTGCCCCTGACCTTACGAGTTCAGCCAGTCGTCCCCGGGCATGATCCGGCGCATGAAGGCATCGAACATCGGGACCGTGAATGCGGTATCCCCGTGGCTCGGACTCCAGACCATGCCCTTGGAGATCAGGTGATTGCGGGTGGGGCCCAATGCAGTGACCTTGCGCCCAAGCACATTGGCAATGTCACCGGAGCGATGTGGCCCGGCACCGAGTTCCGCCATTGCGCGCAGGTAGCGTTTTTCCGAGGGTGTCAGTCGATCGAAACGTACGCGGAAGAAGCTCTCGTCCAGTGCGGCGGTCGCTTCGGTCGAGGCAATCGTCACGTTTTCGGCCGTTATCGGCGAGACAGTGGCCACGTCCCATGCGTGCTTGCCCCATTCCTGCAGGAAGTACGGATAGCCTTCCGTCGCTTCGATGATCCGCTGCGTTGCTTGAGGGACATAGGCAACGCCGAGTTCCTGTGCGGGGACTTCCAGCGCCTCTCGTGCCGATGCTGCGTCCAGCGGCCCCACGAACGGGAAATCGAACAGTCTTTCCGCGTATGACTTGGCGCGGCCCATCTGCCCGGGCAACTGGGGCAGCCCCGCGCCGACCAGCATCACCGGGACTTGTTGCTGCGCACAGCGGTGCAACGCCGTGATCAGCGAAGCCAGCTGCTCTTCCTCCACGTACTGGAGCTCGTCGATGAACATGATCAGCGCGGTTCCGGCGGCCTTGGCGGCTTGCCCGGCGGCTTCCAGCAGGGCTTGCAGGTCGTGCTCCAGGTCGCCGTTGTCGGCAAGCCCTGCTTCCGGCTCGAAGTCGATGCCGACTTCGATGTCCTCGTATTTCACCTTCAATGCCTTGGCAAAACCCGCCAGGGCCTGCAACGCCCGGCGCCCGAGATCCCGCGCATGTTCGAAGCGCGACAGCCGCAGCAATGCCTGCCGCAATTGCGGCGCGAGGATGGCCGGCAACGAGCGGCCTTCGGGGGCCTCGATGCGCAGCGTGTGCATGCCACTGGCTTCGGCCTGTTCGCGCATGCGATCCAGCAGCACCGTCTTGCCGACTCCGCGCAGGCCGATCATCAGCACGCTTTTCGCCTGCCTGCCTGCGCGGACACGCTGGGCGGCAATGTCCACGGTACGCAGCAGGGCATCGCGGCCCGCCAGTTCGGGCGGCGGTGTGCCTGCGCCGGGGGTATAGGGGTTGGCTACGGGGTCCATGAGCGCAACCTTATGTCGAGTTTATTGAAATTACAAATTTTCGATAAATTCGATGCGATGGTTCCCGCATGGCCTGCCGGATGACGCGGCTTACTGGCGCAGGCCGGCGAAGCGCAGGTAGGCGTCCACCATCTGCCCGCCCCAGAAGAACACCACCCAGCCGGCAATGGCCAGATACGGGCCGAACGGGATCGGCGTGGCGCGGTCGCGGCCCTTGGCGGCCAGCCAGATCGAGCCGATCACCGCCCCCGCCAGCGAGGAGATCAGCACGATGGGCAGGATGCCGTGCCAGCCGCACCACGCGCCCAGTGCCGCCAGCAGCTTGAAGTCGCCGTGGCCCATGCCTTCCTTGCCGGTGAGCTGCTTGAACAGCCACCACACCGACCACAGCGAGGCATAGCCCAACGCGGCGCCGATCAGCGCTTGCTTGGCCGGCAGGTACAGGCCGTCCATGCTGGCAATCAGGCCCAGCCACATCAGCGGCAAGGTCAGCGAGTCCGGCAGCAGGCGGGTGCGCAGGTCGATGCCCGCCAGCGCCACGAGGAAACAGCTGAGCACGATGCCGCCGAAACCCTGCCAGCCGAAGCCGAACCGCCACACGCTGGCCACCACCAACAGGCTGGTCAGCAGTTCGACCAGCGGGTACTGGATGGAAATCGGCGTGCCGCAGTGCCGGCACTTGCCGCGCAAGGCCAGCCAGCTGAATACCGGGATGTTCTCGTACCAGCTCAGCCTGTGCTTGCAGTGCGGACAGTGCGAGGGCTCAACGACGATGCCGGGCGGCGCCGGCTCGTAGAGGTCGGGCTCTTCCAGGATTTCGCGGGCGTCGCGTTTCCACTGCCACTCCATGCGCCGCGGCAGGCGCAGGATCACCACGTTGAGGAAGCTGCCCAGCAGCAGGCCCAGCCCGGCGGCCGCGGGGTAACCGAAGCCGGGGTGTTGATCGAGAAATGCCATGCCTCAGCCGACCACTGCCGCGATTTTGAAAATGGGCAGGTACATGCCGATGACCATGCCGCCGATCAACACGCCCAGCACCACCATGATGATGGGTTCGATCAGGCTGCTCAGCGCATCGACGGAATTGTTCACTTCCTGCTCGTAGTACTCGGCCACCTTGAACAGCATGGTGTCCAACGCACCGGCCTCTTCGCCGATGGCGCTCATCTGGATCACCATGTGCGGGAATATGTTGACCTGCTTCATTGCCATGTTGACCGGATAGCCGACGGAAACGTCGTCGCGCATGCGCAGCACGGCCTTCTCGTACACGCTGTTGCCGGTGGCGCCGGCCACGATGCCCAGTGCTTCCACCAGCGGCACGCCGGCCTTGAAGGTCACCGCCGTGGTGCGGGCGAAGCGCGCGATGGCACTGTTTTGCATGATCTGGCCGATTACCGGGATCTTGAGGATCCACCGGTCCACGGCATGCTGGAAGGCAACGGATCGCTTGTGCGCGAAGATGAAGCCGAAAATGCCGCCTGCAATGATCAGCAGCACAAGCCACCACCACGAAGTCATGAATCTTGATGCAGCAACGATCATCTGGGTGAAGACGGGCAGGTCGGTGCCGAAGCTCTTGAATACCTCCTCGAACTGAGGCACCACGAAGATCAGCAGGATCGCGCTGACGATCAGCGCCACGGCAATTGTCATGACCGGGTAGAACAGGGCCTTCTTGATCTTGCCCTTCAGTGTCTCGATGTTTTCCTTGTAGTTGGCGATGGTGTCCAGCACCGTTTCCAGCACGCCGGAGCTTTCGCCCGCATGCACCAGGTTGCGGTACAGCTCGTCGAACTGCACCGGGAACTTGCTGATGGCTTCGTAGAGCGAGGAGCCGCCTTCGATATCGGTACGGATGGCATCCACCATGTTCTTCATGCGGATGTTCTTCTGGCCGCCGCCGATGATCTCCAACGCGCCGACGATGGGCACGCCGGATTTCATCATCGTGGCCATTTGGCGGCTGAAGAAGGCGATGTCCTTGGCAGTTACCGGCTTGCCCGTGGAGCCGAACAGCGGTTTGGGCTTGGTCTTGACCGTTTGCGGCGTAATGCCCTGTTTGCGCAACTCGGCACGCAGCAGGTTGGCATTGCGTGCCAATTGCTCGCCTTTCATCTTGATGCCGCGCTTGTCGGTTCCCGTCCAGATGAAGGGGGTCATCTGATTGGTGCTGCGGGTGGCGGGCTCGTTCTTGCTGATGGCGCTGCGGGCGACGGACATGGCTGGGCTCCCCGATGTCCGGCAGGCAGGGCCGGACGCAAGCCCGCATGGTAGCGGCTAACGCCGGTTCTGGCACGTCACTCCCATGCCGCGTAGGCTGTCGTCGAGATTGTCTTGGGCCGGTACTGCGAGGCGAGTGATCGCCCAGTGGGTCTGACGTTTTGCGTCAGATTTTGCCTTTATTTTTCAAGTATGCAGTCGGGGCGTGGACACTCTTGATGTGTGACGGGCTCGGCTCAATCGGGCCGAATGGCGACGTGCGTCAAACAAACATGGGCCGGGAGGCCTGTCTGGCATGCGATCTGCTATGTTTGCGGGTGCACGGGCGGCACAGTCCGCGCGGCGCCCGGCCTGTCATGGCTTTGGGTGCGAGCCATTCACCATCAACCACCCAAAGAGGGGACTTGCATGAACATGAAGAAGGTGCAGCAGGGCTTCACGCTGATCGAATTGATGATCGTCGTGGCCATCATCGGCATCCTGGCGGCCATCGCGCTGCCGGCTTACCAGAACTACACCAAGAAGTCGGCCAATCGCGCATGCCTGGCTGAAGCTAAGGCGTATGCCAACGTCGTGCTGGTGGCAGTCAATGATGGCCAAACTGTGCCGGCGGCACCGAACAAGGCTTGTACGGGTACGACGGATGCGACGGGGTGGACGATCACTACTTTGGCCACGATTACTGCCACCCCGAAGGCACCGGGAGATGCGGGTACCGGCGGTATTAGTTGCGATATGGTTAATGGTGGCAATTGCACGATCACTGCTGGTCAGGGTTCTACCGCTACTCCGTAATGGCGATATATCCAGCCGGTTGAAAGGCCGTGTTTGGGAAGTGTGTCAAAAAAGAGGCGACGGTAGTCGCCTCTTTTTTTTGTAAGAAAGTTGGCATGCAACATGCTCTGGTTTATCAGGCCGAGGAGACATATTGTCGAAGGGGGAGGGGATGGTCAGTAAAGGGGATGAGCATGGGTTCACGCTAATCGAGTTGATGATTGTTGTGGCCATCATCGGCATTCTGGCCGCCATCGCGCTGCCTGCATATAGCCGCTTCGTGGCGCGGTCTGCCGAAGCGGCTTGCATGGCCGAAGTGAAAAGCTATGCACAGCGTGTGTTGACGGATATCCAGGATGGTGGAACAAATGCCAATGCCCCCCGCGACAGTGCCTGCGCCACCACGACGAATGCAGTGGGCTGGACTTTGGCCGATCTTGCCTTGATCGAGGCCACGCCGAAGAGTCCCGGCGTCCAGCAGATCGTGTGCGATGTTCCCAATGGCGTGCCATGCGAATTCAGCCCCTAGACCCAATGAAGTGGGGGAGGAGCCGCGTGATCCCGCATTGAGTGCAACAATGCGCTTTAGGCATAGTGGTCAGGTGTGGCCCGGAGACATGGCATGAGCGCAGTTCCTTCCCCCAATCTGGTCGGCATCACCGGCATCGCCCGCCGCCTGGTGCAGGACGGTGCGCTGGACGAGGCCACGGCGCGCAAGGCCATGGCCGACGCGCAGGGGGCCAAGGCGCAGATTGCGCGGTGGCTGGTGGACAAGAAGCTGGTGACTGCGGCCCAGCTGGCGGCTGCCAATGCGGTGGAGTTCGGCGTGCCGCTGCTGGATGCGACGGCTTTCGATCCGTCCCAGAGCGCGATCAAGCTGGTCAAGGAAGAGTTGTTGCAGAAACACCAGGTGCTGCCGCTGTTCAAGCGCGGCAACCGGTTGTTCGTGGGTATCAGCGACCCGACCCGGTCGCTGGCGCTGGACGAAATCAAATTCCAGACCAATCTGGTGGTGGAGCCCATCCTCGTGGACGAGGAGCAGATCCGCCGCACGCTGGAGCAGTGGCAGGCCGGCGCCGGTGCCTTGGCGGACACGCTGGGCGGCGACGAGGACCTGGAAAATCTGGAAGCGACTGGCGGCGAGGACGAGGACAGCGGGTCCGAGTCCGGCATCGATGCCAAGGGCGACGACACGCCGGTGGTCAAGTTCGTCAACAAGGTGCTGGTGGACGCGATCCGTCGGGGTGCCTCGGACATCCACTTCGAGCCGTACGAAGACGACTACCGCGTGCGCTTCCGCATCGACGGCCTGCTCAAGCAGGTGGCCAAGGCGCCGGTGAAGCTGAAAGACCGCATCGCTGCGCGCCTGAAGGTGATGGCGCAGCTGGACATCGCCGAGAAGCGCGTGCCGCAGGACGGGCGCATCAAGCTGAACCTGTCCAAGACCAAGCAGATCGATTTCCGCGTCAGCACCTTGCCCACCTTGTTCGGCGAAAAGATCGTGTTGCGCATCCTGGACGGCAGCGCGGCCAAGCTGGGCATCGACAAGCTCGGTTACGAGCCGGACCAGCAGAAGCTCTTCCTCGATGCCATCCACAAGCCCTACGGCATGGTGCTGGTGACCGGCCCGACCGGCTCGGGCAAGACGGTGAGCCTGTATACGGCACTGGGCATCCTCAACGACGAGACGCGCAACATCTCCACCGCCGAGGACCCGGTGGAAATCCGCTTGCCCGGCGTCAACCAGGTGCAGCAGAACAACAAGCGCGGCATGACCTTCGCCGCGGCGCTGCGCTCGTTCCTGCGACAGGACCCGGACGTGATCATGGTCGGCGAAATCCGCGACCTGGAAACCGCCGAGATCGCCATCAAGGCCGCGCAGACCGGCCACATGGTGCTGTCTACGCTGCATACCAACGATGCGCCGCAGACCATCGCGCGTCTGATGAACATGGGCATCGCGCCGTACAACATCACCTCGTCGGTGACATTGGTGATCGCCCAGCGCCTTGCGCGCCGGCTGTGCCCGCACTGCAAGCGCAAGATGCGGCTGCCCGATCATGCGCTGGTTGCGGAAGGTTTCAGCGAGGCCGAGGTGCATGCCGGTTTCGACGTCTACGAGGCGGTGGGCTGCGACGAATGCACCGAGGGCTACAAGGGCCGCACCGGCATCTACCAGGTGATGCCGATGAGCGAGGAGATCGCGGCGGTGGTGCTGGCCGGCGGCAATGCGATGGAAATCGCCAGGATCGCCCGCGAGCAAGGCATCCGCGACCTGCGCGACTCGGCCCTGCTGAAGGTCAAGGAAGGCGTCACCAGCCTGGCCGAGATCAACCGCGTCACCAAGGACTGACCTCGGCGGCATGGCGGGTGCGTGCGTCGAAAGGCGCACGCATTGGAAGCGTTTGCATGGGTGCGGCGCGAAAATCGAGCCGGGACGGGCGGTTATAATCGTGGCCCCGCTTCACCCCGCTGTTTCTTCCCGCAACCGCCAAGGAATCCCATGAGCATCGAGCAGCTTGCCGAAACCGCGCAGGCGATGGTCGCCCCGGGCAAGGGCATCATCGCCATCGACGAATCGACCGCCACCATCGCCAAGCGCTTTGCGTCGGTGGGCATCGAGAACACCGAGGAAAACCGCCGCGCCTACCGCGAGCTGCTGCTGACCACGCCCAAGCTGAGCGACTACATCTCCGGCGCGATCCTGTTCGACGAAACCATCCGCCAGTCCACCCGGGACGGCGTGCCGTTCGCCAAGTACATGGCCGAACACGGCATGATTCCGGGCATCAAGGTGGACAAGGGCGCGCATCCGCTGGCCGGCTGCCCCGGCGAGCTGGTGACCGAAGGCCTTGACGGCCTGCGCGACCGGCTCAAGGAGTACTACAAGCTCGGTGCCCGCTTCGCCAAGTGGCGCGCGGTGATCAACATCGGCGAGGACATCCCGTCGGGCACCTGCATCGAGGCCAATGCCCATGCGCTGGCGCGTTATGCCGCGCTGTGCCAGGAGCAGGGTCTGGTGCCGATGGTGGAGCCGGAAGTGATCATGGACGGCGAGCACGACATCGAAACCTGCTACCAGGTCACCGAAGCCACGCTGCGTGCGTTGTTCGGCGCGTTGTACGAGCAGAACGTGCTGCTGGAAGGCACCATCCTGAAGGCCTCGATGGTCGTGCCGGGCAAGGACTGCCCCGAGCAGGCCAGCGTCGAGGACGTGGCCGAGTCCACCGTGATGTGCCTGAAGAGCACCGTGCCGGCCATCCTGCCGGGCATCGTGTTCCTGTCCGGCGGCCAGAGCGACCGCAATGCCACCGCGCACCTCAACGCGATGAACCAGTTCGACAACCTGCCGTGGCCTCTGAGCTTCTCCTACGGCCGCGCCATGCAGGCCGCCGCGCTGAAGCTGTGGTCGAAGGATCTGTCGGGCAATTTCGCCAAGGCCCAGACCACGGTGTACGAGCGCGCCAAGGAGAATGGCCTGGCTGCGCTTGGCAAGTGGGAAGGCTGAGCCCCTCGCGCACGTCAACGTCCCGATGAGAAACGCCGGCTTCGTGCCGGCGTTTCCGTTCATGGCAAAGCCATCAGGCGATGGAGGCCGGTCTTGCGTGGGCCAGTGCCTGTTTCAACGCGGAAAAGTTGGCGGTGTCGTAGGCCACCAGCACGATGCGCGAGGGCAAGGCTTGGGCGCGTTGCCACGCAGTGGTTTCGGTTGCGGCAATGCGCGCGGCCTGCGGGATCGGGTAGCCGTACACGCCGCAGCTGATGGCGGGGAAGGCGATGGCCTCGACTCCCAGTTGCGCGGCCAGTCGCAGCGATTGCCAGTAGCAGTTGGCCAGCAGCGACGGCTCGTCGTGCAGGCCATCGCGCCAGACCGGGCCGACGGTGTGGATGACGTAACGCGCTCTCAGGCAGTGGCCGTGCGTGAGGCGCGCTTCGCCGGTGGGGCAGCGCACGCCGGGCTTCACTTCGGGCAAGCCCCGGCATTCGGCCAGCAGGTCGGGGCCGGCGGCCCGGTGGATGGCACCGTCCACGCCGCCGCCGCCAAGCAGGGCCGGCGCGGCAGCATTGACGATGGCGTCCACGTCGAGCGTGGTGATGTCGCCTTGGTAGAGTTCGATGCTCATGCGGCGTCCTGCGGGTGGCGTTGTCGGCCTCGTCCGCAGCCTCCCCGCGGGTGACGATAGCGCCGCCGCGCGCAGGCGGCGTGAAGCCGGGACCGGCGCGCAGACATCACGGGAGCAGGGCATGCAGTTGCTGGGCATTCACCACGTGGCGGTCATTGCCTCGGATTACGCGCGCTCCAGGCGCTTCTACGTCGAGGTGCTGTGCCTGCCGGTGCTGGCCGAGCATTACCGGCCCGCGCGCGATTCCTGGAAGCTGGATCTGTGCCTGCCGGACGGCGGGCAGATCGAGTTGTTCTCGTTCCCGGGCCCACCGCCGCGGCCGAGCCGGCCGGAAGCCTGCGGCCTGCGCCACCTGGCATTCCGCGTGGCGGATATCGATGCGGCGATGGCCTGGTTGCAAGGTCATGGCATCGAGGTCGAACCCGTCCGCGTGGACGAGTACACCGGCCGGCGCTTTGTCTTCTTCGCCGATCCGGACGGCCTGCCGCTGGAGTTGTACGAGGCCGGCTGAGGTTTGCCGCCGGGAAGGTGGTGTGCCGGGAGGTCCCTCATCGCATGTCTATACTGGCGCCCCCTGATGCCACGGCGGCGGGCAACCCCAATGCGACACCCTCGTTCATTCCGCCGGGCATGGTGGCTTGGCTTCCTGCTGGCGTGCTTGGTGCCCTTGCCGGGGCTGGCGGGGGAGGCTCGGCACGATGGCTTCGAGCTGGTTGCGCTCGGGGTGGCCGGAGGCCTGGAGGACGGCAACCTGTCGGCCTATCTGCTGCGCGCGAATGGGGGCGGGCACTATCTGGCGCTGGATGCGGGCACGCTGCTGCCGGGCATCGCGCGTGCGGCCGAACGGGGGGGCTTCGCGGACGTCCCGAGCGCCGGTGGTCTGGACGTGGCGGGCAGCGTGTTGCGCGAGCGGGTGGCCGCTTATTTCATCAGCCACGCCCATCTGGACCACGTGGCCGGTCTGTTGATTGCCTCCACCGACGACACCGGCCCCAAGCCTGTGTTCGGGCTCGCGTCGACCTTGCAGACCTTGTCCGACGATTATCTGGACTGGCAGGCCTGGCCGAATTTCGGGGACCGCGGCAGCGCCCCCGCGCTGGGGCGCTATCGCCTGCAAAGCGTGTTGCCGGGGCAGTGGTTCGACGTGCCGGGCACCGGTTTGTCGGCCCGTGTTTTCCCGCTCTGGCATGACCGGGTGACTTCATCGATGCTTCTGGTGCGTTCCGGCGATGCCTATTACGCCTATTTCGGCGATACCGGGCCGGATGCCTTGTCGGGCGGTGGACAGCGTCTGGCCGAGATATGGAAGGTGCTGGCGCCGTTGGTGCGCAGCGGGGCACTCAAGGGATTGCAGATCGAGGTGTCTTATCCGGACGACGTGCCGGACGGGCAATTGTTC
Organism: Lysobacteraceae bacterium; assembly: GCA_003449195.1. Taxonomy (GTDB): domain Bacteria; phylum Pseudomonadota; class Gammaproteobacteria; order Xanthomonadales; family Xanthomonadaceae; genus Xanthomonas_B. The sequence continues at coordinate 14,822 of DMID01000161.1, forward strand.
GGACACCTCACGCCGGCCTGGTTGCTGCGGGAGCTGCATGCGCTGGCCGATGCGGCCGGTGGCTGCCGTCCACTGCAGGGGATGACGGTGGTGGTGGACCACATCAAGCCGAGCCTGATGCAAGGCCGCCACCCGCGCGCGCTGGTGGCGGAGCAGCTGGCGGCCGGCAATGATCTGGGCGTGCGTTTCGTGCTGCCGATTCAAGGGGATCGCCTGGATTTGCAGTGAACGGGCTGGGCAACCGTGCGTGCGTTCCCGTCTGATGGCTCGTCGCAGCCTGAACGCAGTGGATACGGCATTGCCTGACAAATTTCTAACAAATCCGCCGGGCAGGATAATCGGCGGCGGATCGTGCCTGTCGGAACGATGCCGCCACGGTCCGGTTCTCTTTCCCTCCCTCCCCGCTCATCGTCAGGCAGGTCATTTCTCAATGAATCGCACCCTCCTCGCGCTTGCCGTCGGCACGGCGCTTTGTTCGCCGATGCACGCTGCTTTCGCACAGTCGCAGAACGACGGCACGGCGGCCTCCCAGGTCCGCGACAGCGTCACCACGACGTCCAACACCACCAACTCCAATGCCACCAAGCGCGTCCAGCAGCTTGATGCGGTGCAGGTCAGCGGCGCCCAGGTCGAATCGATCGGGGGCGGCAACATGCAATACCAGTCCGCGTCCAAGGCGGTATCCACCATCGGCCGCGAGGCGATCCTGAAAGCTTCGCCGGGCGCCAATTTCACCCAGATGCTGAGCAGCATCCCGGGTGCGATTTCGGCCACCAACGATGTCACCGGCCTGAACGACGGTGCCTTCACCGTGCGCGGCTTTCCGGCCGACGAGGTGGGCGTGACGGTCAACGGCGTGCCGATCAACGACTCGGGCAATTACAAGATGTACGCCACCGAGTACGGCGATACCGAAAACATGGGCGACATCACCGTCGAGCAGGGCTATCCGGGCGTCACCTCGCCGGTGATCGGCGCGGCCGGCGGCAACATCGCCTGGGTCACCGTCAACCCGACCCACGAGGCCGGCCTGGACATCAGCCAGAGCTTCGGCAGCAACAACTACAAGCGCACCTTCCTGCGCTACAACACCGGCGATGTCGGGCCGGTGCGTTCGTGGATCAGCTGGTCGGACAACCAGACCGACCTGTGGCGTGGCGCGGGCCAGTCGAAGGTGACAAAGATCGACGCCAAGTCGGTGTGGACGCTGGACAGTGGCGACACCATCACCGGTTCGGTGCAGTACAACCGCGAGGTCAAGAACAACTACCGCACCGTCACCAAGTCCGACGTGGCCACCTACGGATACCACTACGGGTACTACCAGGCGTGGCAGAACGGCAATCCGAGCAACTGGGTGGGTACGCAGGTCAATCCGTTCCGCAGCTGGATCGCCAGCGTGGACGGCGAGTTCACGCTCAACGACAGCCTGCACCTGTCGGTGGTGCCGTACTTCGTCTATGGCTACGGCGGTGGCAGCTACGGCTATGCCAACACCTACGTGTTCTTCACCTCCGACACGTTCCGTCCCGGCATCCACGTCAAGTTCAAGCAGGACTTCGGCCTGAACGACAGTCTGGAATTCGGTTTCCTGGCCGAGCGCCCGCGTCAGCAGGGCTCCAACCCGTACCTGCCGGCCGATGGCCAAGGCAATCCATCCGACGTGTGGGGCCACGACAGCGCCTATTACTACACCAACGCCAACGGCACTCCGAAGGTCGCCTACCGCTATTACTCGGCCACGCCGACCTATCGCGTGTTTGCCACCAACACCTGGACGCCGAGCGACCAGTGGACCGTCACGCTCGGCGGCGCCTACACGTGGGTCACCCGCAAGGGCTGGTACTCGACCTGGCCCGGTTCGGACAACGGCATCAACGCCGGCAGTGCTTCGTCCAGCGAGCTGTTCGCTGACGGTTCGCGCACCTACAAGAAGTTCACCCCGACGGCCGGCGTGAAGTTCCAGCTCGACGAACGCAACCAGTTCTATGCCGGCATCGGCCAGTCCTACCGTGCGCCCATCAACACCTCGGCGCTGTACGACTTCTGGAACGCGTCCTATGCGCAGGCGACGGGCCGGAGCACTGGCGTGAGCAATGCCGACCCCGAGCAGGCGCTGACCGGCGACATCGGCTGGCGCTTCTACGGCGACAAGATCAGTGCGGTCGTCGATGCGTTCGCCACCAACTTCAAGAACAAGCAGTTCAGCGGTTCCGACCCGGATACCCACGCCCCGGTGTACTACTCGCTGGGCAGCGTGCAGATGCGCGGTTTCAACGCCGAGCTGAGCTACAAGTTCGACGACAACTGGTCGGCCTATGCCTCCTATGCCTACAACGACGCCGAGATGAAGAGCGATGTCGCCCTGGGCACGGTCACCTATGCCACCAAGGGCAAGACATTGGTGAACGCGCCGAAGAACGCCGGTTACGTATCGGTGAACTACGACCAAGGCCCGTTCTGGGCCAGCCTGAGCGCGAACGTGCAGAGCGGCATCTGGGGCACTTTCGAAAACGCTCCGGGCTCCGAGTCTGGCGGTTTCACCACGGTCAACCTCAATACCGGCTGGAACTTCGCCGACCTGGGCGGCCTGAAGAAGCCCTACCTGAAGGTGAACCTGTACAACTTGGGCAACCGCAAGGCGTTGAACTACTCGGCCACCACCGCGCTGGGCACCGCCGCCAGTGCCGCCAAGTGGCAGTTGCTGCAGGACCGGACCGTGATGGTCACTTTCGGCGGCTCGTTCGACATGTAAGCGCTGTTGCCGTCCGGCGCGATGCGTCGGGTGGCAAGAGGGCCGGGCGTGAATTCCGGGAGGGGCGATGCGGGCCATCCGTGCCGCATCGCCCACCGGTGGCCGACATCGGGCCGAATGTACCGGCTCGGCTCGGCTCGGCCGCCCATGTTGTGATGCCTGCCGGCCTGCGCGCCCGAGGGACGATGGAAACGAAGAAGCCGCCCTCGGGCGGCTTCTTCGTTTCCGGACGGTTGTCGGACCGATCAGCCGAGGCTGGCCAGCCACTCGTCGTCCGAGCCCTCGTTGACGCCGGCGAACAACGGCGTGGACAGGTAGCGCTCGCCGGTATCGGTCAGCACCGTGAGTACCACCGAGCCCGGTTCGGCCCGTTCGGCCACCTTCAGTGCGGTGGCGACATTGCCGCCAGAGGAAATGCCGACGAACAGGCCTTCCTCGGCCGCCAGCCGGCGCGCGGTGGCGATGGCATCGTCGTCGGCCACCGACAGCAGCTCGTCGTAGACCTCGCGGTTGAGCACGTCCGGCACGAAGTCCGGGGTCCAGCCCTGGATCTTGTGCGGGGTGAATTCCTTGCCGGCCAGCAGCGCCGCGCCGGCCGGTTCGGTGGCGATGACCCGGGTGTCCGGGCGCGCCACCTTCAGCACTTCGCCCACGCCGGTGAGGGTGCCGCCGGTGCCCCAGCCGCTGACGAAGTAATCCAGGCGGCGGCCGGCGAAGTCGCGCAGGATTTCCGCGCCGGTGGTGTTGCGGTGGTAGGCCGGGTTGGCCGGGTTGGCGAACTGGCTGGCGAGGAACCAGCCGTGCTTCTCGGCCAGTTCCTTCGCCTTGCGCACCATGCCGGTGCCGCGTTCGGCGGCCGGGGTCAGGATCACCTTGGCGCCGTAGGCGCGCATCAGCTTGCGGCGCTCGATCGAGAAGGTCTCCACCATCGTGGCGACGAACTTGTAGCCGCGCGCGGCGGCGACCATCGCCAGCGCCACGCCGGTGTTGCCGGAGGTGGCCTCGACGATGGTGTCGCCGGGCTTGATCAGGCCCTTCTTCTCGGCGTCGAGGATGATCGCCAGCGCCAGGCGGTCCTTGACCGAGCCGGCCGGGTTGAA
>DMID01000161.1:18739-18936 GCA_003449195.1 Lysobacteraceae bacterium
GGTTGAGCTTGACCACCGGGGTGCGGCCGATGGTGTCGAGGATGCTGTCGTAGATGGGCATGGCGGTTCTCCTGGGAGTCGGATGTGTCGGGTCAGGCGGCCTGCGCGATCGCGTCGTCGGCCGGAAGGGGAGGGGCGTGCAGCGGCGCGGCGCCGAACCAGTGCAGCGTGTCGGCCAGGGCGGCCACGGCGCCGAC
>DMID01000072.1 GCA_003449195.1 Lysobacteraceae bacterium
GGTGCCGGGGGCCGCGCCGGGCACGCAGCCCGCACCGGTCAACAAGGCCAACGTCGGCCTGATGCTGGGCGACCGCGCGATCGGCCCGGCATTGGCCAACATCAAGGGCGACATCGAATTGCCGGTGGTGTTCCAGGCCGTGCGCACCGCGTTTGCCAACGGCACGCCGCTGCTGAGCCAGGCCGATGCGCAGGCGGTGATGCAGGCGTTCGGCACCCGCAAGCAGGCCGAAGTGACCAGCAAGAACCGTGAGGAAGGCGCCTCGTTCCTTGCCAAGAACAAGGCCGAAAAGGGCGTCATCACCACGCCGTCGGGCCTGCAGTACATGGTCCTGCGCGCCGGCAACGGCCAGCGCCCCACCGCCGACAGCCACGTGCGCGTCAACTACGAGGGCAAGCTGCTGGACGGCACGGTGTTCGACAGCTCCTACCAGCGCGGCCAGCCGGCCGAGTTCGGTCTTGGCCAGGTCATCGCGGGCTGGACCGAGGGCCTGCAGTTGATGCCGGTCGGTGCCAAGTACCGCTTCTGGATCCCGTCAGAGCTGGCTTACGGCAGCAAGGGCACCCCGGGCGGCCCGATCGGCCCCGATGCGGCGCTGACCTTCGACGTCGAACTGCTGGGCGTCCAGTAATCGGGATCAGGCAAGCCATGCGCGTTTCGATCTTCGGGACCGGCTACGTCGGTCTGGTTACCGGCACCTGTCTGGCCGAGGTGGGCCACGAGGTGATCTGCGTCGATGTCGACCTGGCCAAGGTGGACGGCCTCGACCACGGCATCGTGCCGATCTACGAGCCCGGCCTGGCGCCGATGGTGAAGGCCAACCACGCCGCAGGGCGTTTGCGCTTCACCACCGATGCCGCGCAGGCGGTGGCCCACGGCGACATCGTGTTCATCGCTGTGGGCACGCCGCCGGACGAGGACGGCAGCGCCGACCTGCAATACGTGCTGGCGGTGGCACGCAGCATCGGCCGGCATCTGGACCGCGACACGGTGATCGTCAACAAGTCCACCGTGCCGGTCGGTACCGCCGACAAGGTGCGTGCCGCCGTCGCCGCCGAATTGGCCGCGCGGGGGGCGAACATCGCCTTCGAGGTGGTATCCAATCCGGAGTTCCTGAAAGAGGGCGACGCGGTGGCCGACTGCATGCGGCCGGACCGCATCGTGATCGGCGCTTCCAGCCCGGCCGCGATCGAGAAGATGAAGCGGCTGTACGCGCCCTTCAACCGCAACCACGAACGCATCGTGGTGATGGACGTGCGTGCGGCCGAGCTGACCAAGTACGCCGCCAACGCGATGCTGGCGACCAAGATCAGCTTCATGAACGAGATCGCCAACATCGCCGAACGCGTGGGCGCGGACATTGAGCAGGTGCGCAAGGGCATCGGCTCGGACCCGCGCATCGGCTGGCACTTCATCTATCCGGGTGCCGGTTACGGCGGCTCGTGCTTCCCCAAGGACGTGCAGGCCCTGTCCCGGATTGCCCAGCAATACGGGATGCAGCCCACGCTGCTCGATGCGGTGGAAGCGGTCAATGCCGCGCAGAAGGAACATCTGTTCGAACTGGTGGTGCGCCACTACGACGGCGAGGTGAAGGGCAAGACCTTCGCGGTCTGGGGCCTGGCCTTCAAGCCGAATACCGACGACATGCGCGAGGCGTCCAGCCGCCGCTTGCTGGCCCAGCTGTGGGATGCCGGCGCCAAGGTACGGGCCTACGATCCGGAAGCCACCGACGAGGCGCGGCGCATCTTCGGCGAGCGCGCCGACCTGCTGCTGTGCGATTCGGCCGAGCAGGCACTGGAAGGTGCCGACGCGCTGGTCGTGGTCACCGAGTGGAAGCAGTTCCGCAGCCCGGATTTTGCCGCATTGAAGGCCCGGCTGGCCGATGCGGTGGTGTTCGACGGCCGCAATCTGTACGAACCGGCCGAGCCGGAAGCAGCCGGGCTGGCGTATTACGGCATCGGCCGGGGGCGCTCGCTGCATGCACCGGAGCACTGACATGTTCGATACCCCCGCCGGCGGCGATTCCCGGCTCGAACAACGCCTGATCGAGCTGGAAACCCGGCTGACCTTCCAGGAACAGGCGATGAGCGAGCTGAGCGAGGCGCTGGCCGAAGCGCGCCTGGAAAACATGCGCAACGCCGACCTGATGCGCAACCTGCTCGCGGACCTGCGCAAGGTCCGTACCGCGTTGTACGCGGACCCGGCCGACGAGCCCCCGCCGCCGCACTACTGAGCCAGTTTCAGGCATTCTTGTCGACGCCCGCCGCCAAGCATGCGGCGTCTTTCCCCCTGCATCCCGCATTTCCAAGCACCATGAGCGATACCCTGCGCGACCAGTTGCTCGGTCTGGGCTTCAAGCCCGCGCCCAAGCCTGCCAAACCGTCCCCCACACCGGGCAGCGGCAAGAAACTCGCAGCGCACGCCAAGCCGCGGGTGGAGGGCAAACCCGGCCAGGCCCCGCACAGGCACGGGCCGCGCAAGGGTGGCCCGCAAGCACGCGTGCCGCACAAACCGCGTCCGCAAGGCGACATCGACCTGGCCAAGGCCTATGCGATCCGATCGCAGCGCGAGAAGGAAGAGCGCATCGAGGCCGAGAGGCTGAAGCAGGAGGAAGCCCGCCAGCGCCGCGAGGCCCGGGCCCGGCTCGAAACCCTGCTCAAGGACAAGGCGCTCAACGACGCTTCGGCCGAAATCGCTCGGCACTTCCCTTACGGCGGCAAGATCAAGCGCATCTACGTCAATGCCGCCCAGCTCAAGGCGCTCAATGCCGGCGAATTGGGCGTGGTCCAGCTCAACGGCCGTTATCTGCTGGTCACGGCGGCGGTGCTGGCCGAAGCCGAAGCGGTGTTCGCGCAGGCCGTGGCGCTGAAGGTGGACCCGGATGCGCCGGCCGAAGACGACCCCTATGCCGATCCGCAGTACCAGGTGCCGGACGATCTGGTCTGGTGAGGTTGCCGCCGCGCCCCGGTTGCCGGCGGCGCGCGCCTTTCAGCCCATGCGGCGCAAGGTGAGGATCTGCGTGCCGTGCCCGAACGGGCCACGCAGGTCGTGCAGGACCGAGCGGGTCAGGCCGATGCCGTCGCTGCCGTAGTCCTGGGTGGTCTGCAGGCCCAGCCACGGGCCTTCGGGCAGACGCAGCAGGTCGATGTTCAAGTCGAGATTGGGGAAGGCCCATTCGCGCGGCGAAGCGCGGGTGACGATGCCGTTGGCGGTGTCGACCATGCCCATCAGCCGCACGAAGGCCGATGTTTCGCGGCCTTCCACCATGTCCAGATCATTGCGCATCCACACGATGCCGCTGCCGGCACGGCGTCGGGCATCGGCCCGGAAATGCAGCGACTGGATGTAGCCGCCGCTCCATTGGTCCATGCCGTCCCAGGGCTGCATGGGCTCCGGGCCGGCAATGGCGGCATCTTCGGTGCCGGCGATGTCGGACGTGTCGCTGGTCTGCATGCGCCATGCGCGCGCCACGATGCAGGCGCGGCCTTGCGCGCCCATCGTGGCCTCCACCAGCTCGATCGTCCGGCCCGGCCGCAGCAGACGGGTGGTGATGGTGAAAGGCGCCAGCGGGATCAGCCCGAGGATGTCCAAGGCGACCCGGCCGATGCGCAGGTCGTCGCGCGGCCGGAAGCATTCCAGTTCGCTGCAGATCACCCCGGTGGCTGGCGCCATGTGCTGTTCGTGCGGGTTCCATGCCCCTTGCGCATGCGGCTCGGGGACGAAATGCGCGGTGACGCTGCCGTCGTCGTGGATCAGGCGTTCGCCCGGGCGGTAGTAGCACGGCATGCGGGATTCCTTGAACGGTGAAGCGGACAGTGTGTCGCAGTGGCGCAGGTCACGGCCGTGCGGGATGCTCGGCAGCGAGCGTGCGGCGCGGCCACAGCCAGATGCCACCGATCACGCTGGCGGCCAGCGCGATGAAGCCGGACATCGCAAACGCATTCTGTCCGCCGAACCGCCACAGCTGCCCGGCGAGCAACGCCCCGACCACGCCGCCGATGCCGGACGAGGCGCCGTAGAAAAGCCCTTGCCCGTGACCGTTGAGCCGGCCGGGGAAGTATTCGGCCAGCAACTGCATCGCCGCGGCGAAGAACACCGCAAAGCTGAAGGCATGCGTGGTCTGGGCCAGCGCGAGGATCGCCACCGAATCCGGCCACAGGCCGGTGGCCCACCAGCGCAGCACGGTCACGCCGAGCGAAAACACGATCAAGCGGCGCGCACCCCAGCGCCGGAACAGCGGCCGCGAGGCGAAGAACAGGCCGATCTCCACCAGCACGCCGATGCTCCAGAGCATGCCCTGCGTGCTGGGGGCATAGCCGTGTTCGCCCAGATAGAGGGAAAAGAACGTGTAGTACGGGCCGAACGAAACCTGCAACAGGAAGGCCGCGACGAAGAATGCGCGCACCTCCGGGCGGCGCAGGATGGGCCGCAGGCCGGCACGGCCATCGGCGTCCTGCGCGGCGACGGTGGCCGGAAATTCGGCATAGCGGTTCATCGAGGCGGCAGCAAGCAGGCCGGCGAAGATCGGCAACATCAGCCAGGGCAGCTGGGCGGCACCGACGCGGTCGATCAGCACGCCGTACCCCGCGACCACGACGATGAAGCCGATCGAACCCCACACGCGGATCAACCCGTAGCGTGCGCTGTCGCCGTGCAGGTGCGAGAGGGTGATCGATTCGAACTGCGGCATCACCGCGTTGTAGAAAAAGCAGAACACGGTCATCGCCACGAAAAGCCCGCCGGTGCCCAGCGGCAGCAGGAACGCGGCGAAGCTGGCCAAGGTCAGCCCGCAGCCGATCCACAGCCAGCGGATCGGCATGGACGAGCGCGCCGCCAGCGTGGTCCACGTGCTGGGTGCCAGCATCCGGGTGGCGTACCACAGGCTCATCAGCACGCTGATGGTGGCGACCGGCAGACCCTTGGCCAGCAGGAACAGGCTCCAGTACGGCGTGAATGCGCCCAGGGCTGCGTAGTAGGCGAGGTAGAACGCGGACAACCGTGCGTAGGGCACCGCGGATGACGGAGAACTCAAGCGGGGCCCTGCCGGATCATTGTGCGGTGTACCAGTCGCGGCGGTGGTTCAACGCGATGCTCAGGTTGAGCACGGCCGCGCCGAGCAGCGACAGCAGCATCGCGCGGGTGTCGAGGAAAAAGGCGGCGGTGACGAACAGGCACAGGTCGAAGATCAGCTGCACCCAGCCGGCGCGGAAGCCGGTACGTTCCTGCACCTGCAAGGCGATGATGCCGATGCCGCCGCAGCTGGCGCCGTGCCGGAACAACGCGATCAGGCCCACGCCCTGGGCGAAGCCGCCGACGACGGTGGCGACGATGGGGTCGAGATGGCCGTATTCCACCCAGCGCGGCGCCCATTGGGCCAGCAGCGACACGCCGGTCACCGCAATCAGCGTCTTCAGCGTGAAACGCCAGCCTCGGTAGCGCAGCGCGAACAGGTAGCTGGGCAGGTTGAGGGCGATAAAGATCATGCCCACCGGCCAGCCGTTCACCTGCGACAGCAGCAGCGCCAGACCTGCGAACTGGCCGGTGATCAGGCCGGCGGCCTTCAGCATCGACAGGCCGAAAGCGGTCATCACGATGCCGAACAGCATGCCCTGGGCGTTGTCGAGCCAGGTGTGGTGGCCGACGTGCACGGTATCGGCGGGCAGGGTGGCGGGGGCTGCGCTGGTCATGGGCGTGGGGAGGCGTGGGGGCTCATTCGGGATCGTAGTCCAGGTTCGAAGCCAGCCAGCGCTCGGCCACGGGTAGGGCCACGCCCTTGCGCCGGGCGTAGTCGCCCACCTGTTCCTTGGATACCCGCCCGACCACGAAATACTGGCTGCCCGGGTGACTGAAGTAGTAGCCGCACACCGCGGCCGTGGGCAGCATCGCGTAGCTGTCGGTCAGCTGCATGCCGGCGTTGCGTTCGGCATCGAGCAGCGTGAACAGCGTGGCCTTCTCGCTGTGCTCCGGGCAGGCCGGATAGCCGGGGGCCGGGCGAATGCCGCGATAGTGCTCGCCGATCAGCGCCTCGTTGTCGAGCGTCTCGTCGATGGCATAGCCCCAATACTCGGTGCGCACGCGCTGGTGCAGGCGTTCGGCCAGTGCTTCGGCCAGGCGGTCGGCCAGCGACTTGAGCAGGATCGCGTTGTAGTCGTCCTGCGCGGCTTCGAAGCGGGCCACGTGCGCATCGATGCCGATGCCGGCGGTGACCGCGAACGCGCCAATCCAGTCCTGCCGCCCGCTGTCCTTGGGCGCGATGAAATCGGCAAGACAGAAGTCCGGCCGGTCGGCGGGCTTGTCCACCTGCTGGCGCAGGAAGTGCAGGGTGACTGCCTCGCCGTTCATCAAGGGCGAAGGCCACACGGTGACGTCGTCGCCGATCCGGTTGGCCGGCCACAGCCCGAACACGGCCTTGGCGGTGAGCCATTTCTCCGCCACCAGCGTGTCCAGCATGGCGCGCGCGTCGCGGTACAGCTCGCGCGCCTGGGTGCCGACGATGTCGTCGTCGAGGATGGCCGGGTACTTGCCGGCCAGCTCCCAGGCGTTGAAGAACGGCGACCAGTCGATCACCGGCACCAGATCGTCCAGCGGGTAATCGTCGAACACGTGCAGGCCCGGCTGCTTCGGCACCGGCGGCACGTAGCCGGCCCAGCCGCCGTCGAAGGCCTGCGCGCGCGCCTTGTCCAGGGACACCAGCCGCTTGGCGTCGCCGCGATTGGCGTGACGCTTGCGGATCTCGGCGTAGTCGGCCTCGTTGGCGGCCACGAAGGGCGCGCGCAGATCCTGCGAGATCAGCGATTGCGCCACGCCGACCGAGCGCGAGGCATCCTTCACCCACACCACCGGCGCGTGGTAGTGCGGGTCGATCTTCAGCGCGGTGTGCGCGCGCGAGGTGGTGGCACCGCCGATCATCAGCGGGATCTCGAATTGCTGCCGTTCCAGCTCGCGGGCGACGTGGGTCATCTCTTCCAGCGAGGGCGTGATCAGGCCACTCAGGCCGATGATGTCGGCCTGCACCTCGCGCGCCTTGTCCAGGATGGTCTGCGCCGGCACCATCACGCCCAGGTCCACCACCTCGAAGTTGTTGCAGGCCAGCACCACGCCGACGATGTTCTTGCCGATGTCGTGCACGTCGCCCTTGACCGTGGCCATCACGATGCGGCCGTTGGATTTGCCGGCATCGCCGGTGCGCGCCTTTTCCTCCTCGATGAAGGGCAGCAGGTAGGCCACCGCCTTCTTCATCACCCGCGCGGACTTGACCACCTGCGGCAGGAACATCTTGCCGGCGCCGAACAGGTCGCCGACCACGTTCATGCCGTCCATCAGCGGGCCTTCGATCACGTCCAGCGGGCGGCTGGCCTGCTGGCGCGCCTGCTCGGTGTCTTCCTCGACGAAGGCATCGATGCCGTGCACCAGCGCATGGGTCAGGCGCTCGCGCACCGGCTTGTGGCGCCATGCTAAGTCCTCGACCTTCTTCTCGCCCTTCTTTCCCTTGAATTTCTCGGCGATCTCCAGCAGCCGCTCGGTGGCATCGCGGCGGCGGTTGAGGATCACGTCCTCCACGCGCTCACGCAGCTCGGGGTCGAGCTGGTCGTAGATCGGCAGCGCGCCGGCATTGACAATGCCCATGTCCATGCCGGCCTTGATGGCGTGGTACAGGAACACCGAATGGATGGCCGCCCGCACCGGCTCGTTGCCGCGGAAGGAAAAGCTGACGTTGGACACGCCGCCGGACACGTGGCAATGCGGCAGCGTGCGCTTGATCTCGCGGGTGGCCTCGATGAAGTCCACCGCATAGTTGTCGTGCTCTTCGATGCCGGTGGCCACGGCGAAGATGTTGGGGTCGAAGATGATGTCTTCCGGCGGGAAGCCGACCTGCTCGGTCAATATGCGGTAGGCGCGCGTGCAGATCTCGACCTTGCGCTCGCGCGTGTCGGCCTGGCCGGTTTCGTCGAAGGCCATCACCACCGCGGCGGCACCGTAGCGCAGCACCTTGCGCGCGTGCTCGACGAACAGCGCCTCGCCTTCCTTGAGCGAGATCGAATTGACCACGCCCTTGCCCTGCAGGCATTTCAGGCCGGCCTCGATCACGCTCCACTTGGAGCTGTCCACCATCACCGGGATGCGTGCGATGTCCGGCTCGGAAGCGATCAGGTTGAGATACCTGGCCATCGCCTTTTCCGAGTCGATCAGGCCCTCGTCCATGTTGACGTCGAGGATCTGCGCGCCGCTGTCCACCTGCTGGCGGGCCACGTCCACCGCCTCCTCGTAGCGCTCTTCCTTGATCATCTTGCGGAACTGCGCGCTGCCGGTGACGTTGGTGCGCTCGCCGATGTTGACGAATAGCAGGTCCGGCGTGATGACCAGCGGTTCCAGGCCGGACAGCCGGGTGTGGCGGGGCGACGCGCTCATGCCGCGATCTTCCCTGTGCCGACTGGTTGGCGCGGGGCGATGCCGGCCACTGCATCGGCAATCGCGCGGATGTGGTCCGGCGTGGTGCCGCAGCAGCCGCCGATGATGTTCAGCAAGCCCGATTGCGCAAATTCGCGCAGCACCTCGGCCATGTCTTCCGGCGTTTCGTCATAGCCGCCGAAGGCATTGGGCAGGCCGGCGTTCGGATGCGCGGTGACATACGCATCAGCCACGCGCGCGAGCGTTTCGACGTGCGGGCGCAGGTCCTTGGCGCCGAGGGCGCAGTTCAGGCCGATCGACAGCGGCCGCACATGCATCAGCGAGGTCCAGAATGCTTCGGCCGTCTGTCCGGACAGGGTGCGTCCGGACGCATCGGTGATGGTGCCGGAGATCATCACCGGCAGGCGCCCGCCGCGCCGGTCGAACACTTCCTCGATGGCGAACAGGGCGGCCTTGGCGTTGAGCGTGTCGAACACGGTTTCGACCATGATCGTGTCGGCGCCGCCGTCGATCAGGCCTTCGGCCGCTTCCGCATAGGTGGTGCGAAGTTCGTCGAAGCTGGTGTTGCGGAAACCCGGGTCGTTGACGTCAGGGCTGATCGAGGCGGTACGGCTGGTGGGGCCGAGCACGCCGATGACGAAGCGCGGCTTGTCCGGTCGGCCGTGGGCGCGGTCGTCGGCCTCGACGTCGTCGCAGACCTCGCGTGCGGTGCGCGCACCGGCCTTGTTGAGTTCGTAGACCAGGTGTTCGAGGTGGTAATCGGCCTGGCTGACCGAGGTGGCGTTGAAGGTATTGGTTTCGATCAGGTCGGCGCCGGCCTGCAGATAGGCGCGGTGGATGCCGGCGATGATGTCCGGGCGGGTCAGCAGCAGCAGGTCGTTGTTGCCTTTCAGGTCGTGCCCTTGCGGCGCGATGTCGTGATCGCAGCCGGGGCCGTGCACGTGGTCGTAGCCGCCGGCGAAGCGTTCGCCGCGGTAATCCTCTTCCTGCAGCGCGTGGCGCTGGATCATCGTGCCCATTGCGCCGTCGAGGATCAGGATGCGCTCGGACAGCGCATGCAGCAGCGCCTCCGCACGTTGCGGATGCAGCCAGGGCAGGGGAGAAACACTCATGGCTTGTTCCCGATCAGCGAAATCACTTCGAAATGCGGCGGGCGCTTCTCGCGGGTGACGGTTTCCAGGCTGGAAATGCCTAGCCCGGCTTTTTCGGCGAACTTGCGCAGCTCCTTGCC
>DMID01000128.1 GCA_003449195.1 Lysobacteraceae bacterium
TTCGTCAACGAATACGGCATCGCCGACCTGCGCAACCTCACCGACGAGGATTGCGTGGTCGCGATGAGCAGCATCACCGACGCTGCATTCCAGACGGCGTTACTGGACCAAGCCAAGGCCTCGAAGAAACTCGCCGCCAGCTTCAGCGCGCCAGCACAGTGGCAACAGAACCACGCCGAGGTGCTGCGCGCGAAACTTGCCCCATTCCGTGCCGATGGCAGTCTGCCGGACTACCCGCTGGGTAGTGATTTCGATGCCGTTGAACAGGATCTGGTACGCGCCTTGGGCTGGCTGAAATCGGCGACTGCGACGTCGATGGGCAAGCTGCGTACCGTCGTCGCAGCCTTGCGCCAACCGCCCGCCGAGAACGATGCGATGTACATGCAGCGGATGGGACTGGAGCGACCGGCCAATTTTGGCGAGCGGCTCAATGCTGGGCTGTTGCGGGTTGGTCTGGCGCGGAGTGCGGGGAAAGATTGATGGTGTGCACCGCAATCTGATCGCACGCCGGGAAGCCTGATTTTGTGGGAGCGGTGTAAGCCGCGAAGCTGACAATCGATATTGGCATCGGTAGCCAAAGGTTCTCAGCTTCGCGGCTTACGCTGCTCCAATAGGTTTGATGGTGCGCCGGTAATGCCCCTGCCGAGCATGGCTCGGCACTACCGACTGCCGGGGGCAGTCAACTGGTCAGGCGCTGGAACAATGCGATGCTTTCGCTGATCAGCTGGCCAGAGCCAAATCCGAAGAACAGGCCGGCAGCAATCGCTGCCACCCAGTTGAACGCCATCAGCGCGCCATCGCGCTCGATCAGTGCCAACGCGAACAGCAGCAACTGGAAGCCGAACAGGTAGTTGGTGAACGGGATCGGCAGCGACAGCAGCAGGCCGACCAGCAGCAGCAGGACGCCGCTGAGCATGCGTGCCGGCAATGGCGCGATCAGTACGGCCAGGCGCGGCTTCAACATCCGGTCCAGGCGTTGCAGCGGTCGGCTGATCTTGCTCAGGAACTTGTGCACGGTGCTGCGCTTGGGGCCGCGCCGGGCAATGAACCCCGGCAGCCAGGGGCGTGACATGCCGAACAGCAGCTGGCTGCCGATCAGGAAGACCAGGGGGCTGCTGACCGCGCCGCCGATGCCCGGGATCGGAATGAAAGCCGGCAGGATGGCGATGAACAGAAAGACGCCAAAGGCGCTTTGGTCCAGGCCTTGCAGCACCTTGCCCAAGGGCAGGTGCTCATCCGGATCGCCGCGCTCAAACATCGCCAGCAGGGTACGGATGCCTTCGTTGCGATAACCGCCGTTTTCTGTGCTGGCAGCGTCCGGCGCAGCGCCGTCCGGATCAACCGGTGGTGTCATCAGCGTCTTCTTCCGGCAGCCGGCGCAGCAGCAGCTTGTCGATGCGGGCACCGTCCAGGTCGACGATTTCGATGCGCCAGCCGGCCCAGTCGAAGGACTCGCCCACGTGCGGGATGCGGCCGAAGTGCTCGATGCACATGCCGGCCAGCGTGTGGTAATCGGCGTCCTCGCCGTCGGGCAGGGCCACGCCGCCCATCACTTCGCGCAGGTCGTCGGTGGGCAGCGAGCCGTCCACCAGCAGCGAGCCGTCGTCGCGGGTCACCACCAGCGCGTCCTCGTCGGCGTTCTCGGTGGCCTGCAGGCGGCCGACCACCGCGCCCATCAGGTCGCTGATCGTCACCAGGCCCTGGATTTCGCCGTATTCGTCCACCACCAGCGCCATCGAATGCTGCTCTTCGCGGAAGATCTCCAGCAGCTTCATCGAGTGGGTGGATTCGGACACGAACAGCGGTTCGCGCAGCTTGCTGAAGAATTCGGCCTTGAGATTGTCGAAGCGGCCGACCAGCGACTTCACTTCGAGGATGCCGAGCACGTCCTCGTCGCTGCCGCGATATACCGGGAAGCGCGAGAACTGGCTTTCGCGCATCGTCTCGAGGTTTTCCTCGATCGATGCGGTGGTGTCGAGCCAGGCAATGCGGTTGCGCGGCGTCATCAGGCTGTCGGCGGTGCGGTCGCCCAGCCGCAGCACGCGGTTCATCATGTTGCGTTCGTCGTCGTCGATCACGCCCTGCTCGTGGCTTTCGGCCACCAGCATGCGGATTTCCTCTTCGCTGACGGTCACGCTTTCGTCCTTGCCCAGCCCGAGCAGGCGCAACACGATGCGGGTGGTCCAGGCCAGCAGCCTGACCGCCGGCGCGGCGACCCAGGCCAGCCAGCCCATCGGCACGGCGACGATGCAGGCAAAGGCTTCCGGCCGGGTCAGCGCCAGCCGCTTGGGCACCAGTTCGCCGAGGATCAGGGTCAGGAAGGTGATCAGCGCGACCGCGATCACCTTGCCGATCACCACCGCATAGGGCAGGGTCGGGATGGCGATGGCCAGCCGTGCGCCGATCACGTCGCCGATCGCGTCACCGCCCAGCAGACCGGTCAGCACGCCGGTCAGGGTGATGCCGATCTGCACCGCGGAAAGGAAATTCTCGGGGTTTTCAGCCAGCGCCAGCGCCTTGGTGGCGCGCTTGCTGGTGGCCGCCATCTGTTTGAGGCGGCTCTTGCGCGAGGTCATCAGCGCCATTTCGGACATGGCGAAGAAGCCGTTCATCAGCACCAGAGCCAGCACGAGCAGCAGTTCAAGCATGCGCACGTACCCAGCTGTCACCACGCGGGTGCGTCAGGCGGAGGGAAGGCATGGCCGCGTCGAGGCGGGCGGGAGGTCGGGGATGGTCGTCCATAGGATGCGCCCGGGGGCGCAGACGGCATCTTAGCAAACCCGCGCGGCAGACCAAGCGGGCCTGCTGAACGGCCGGGTCGGAAGCGCGGGAGGTCGCATGCCTGCCGGAACGGTCACTTAACCGTCATAATTCGCGTCTGGGCCGTCCCTTCCCCGACGGCTGACCTCAGGATCCCATGTTCTCGTTGCAGACCATCTTCGGCTCCGGCAAGCAGTTCTACGTCTTGCTGGACGAGGCCGCGCAGGCCGCCCACGAAAGCACCGTCGCCCTGTACGCCATGCTCAAGGCGCCGGAACAGGCGCATGCGCTGGATGCCTTCAAGCTGGCTCGCCAGCGCGAGCGCGCCGCGTCGGACAAGATCGGCCAGGCGCTGGTGGACAGTTTCATCACCCCGATCGAGCGCGAGGACATCGAGGCGCTGGCCTCGGCGCTGTACAAGATCCCCAAGCAGGTGGAGAAGTTCGCCGACCGCTACATGCTGGCCAAGCAGCAACTGGCGGCCATCGACTTCGCCCCGCGCGCGGCGATGCTCGAACAGGCCGCTGCCGTGGTGGTGGACATGGTGGCGGACCTGCAGAAGATGAATCTTGACCGGATGACCACGCTCAACGAAAAACTGCGCGTGCTGGAGGCCGAGGCCGACCGGCTGATGCTCGAGCTGTACCGCGACGTGTATTCCGGCCAGCTCGACGTGCGCGAGATGTTCCTGCTCAAGGAATTCTTCGAGATCCTGGAAAAGGCCATCGACCGTTGCCGCGAGGCCGGCGTGGTGGCCTACCAGATCGTGCTCAAGCACAGCTGAGGCCGGGGCGATGCTGACTCTGGTCCTCGTGGTGATTTTCGCCGCGCTCGTGTTCGAGTTCATCAACGGCTTCCACGACACCGCCAACTCCATCGCCACCGTGGTGGCGACCAAGGTGCTCACGCCGGGCATGGCGGTGATCCTGGCGGCCGGCATGAATTTGCTTGGCGCGCTGACCGGCACCGCAGTGGCGCTGACCATCGCGTCGGGCCTGCTCGACAGCAACGTGGTCGCGGCCACGCCGCAGGTGATCCTGTGCGCGCTGCTTGGCGGCATTGCGTGGAACCTGATCACGTGGTGGAAAGGCTTGCCGTCCTCGTCCTCGCACGCGCTGATCGGCGGCCTGTGCGGCGCGGGGCTGGCGGCGGCACACGGCGACTGGAACGCGTTGGTGTGGTCGCAAAACGTCGGCGACTGGACCCACAACAAAGGCCTGCTGTGGAAGGTGTTCGTGCCGATGATCACTTCGCCGATCGCCGGTTTCATCCTCGGCGTGCTGGTGATGATGGCGCTGTGGGCCATCATTTCGGCGATGGCCAACGCCGGCGGCCCGCTGGCGCGGATGGCCCGGCCGCGCTGGGTCAACGCGTTCTTCGGCAAGGCGCAGATTTTCTCGGCCGCATACATGGGCTACGCGCACGGCCACAACGATGCGCAGAAGACCATGGGCATCATCGCGATGACGCTGATCGGCGCCGAGCAGGCCGGCATCTTCGCCGACCTGCCGGGCTGGCTGGGCTTCCTGCACCCGCAGAACCACCACGGCCAGACCATCGCCACGTGGATCGTGCTGGCCTGCGCGCTGGTGATGGCGATGGGCACCGCGCTGGGTGGCTGGCGGATCATCAAGACGCTGGGCCACAAGATGGTCAAGCTGCACCCCATCCACGGTTTTGCCGCCGAAGTCAGTTCGGCCAGCATCCTCACCCTGGCTGCGCATTTCGGCATGCCGGTGTCCACCACGCACAGCATTTCCACCGCGATCATGGGCGTGGGCTTCGCCAAGAACCCCAAGGCGCTGCGGATCGGCGTGATCGAGCGCATCGTCTGGGCGTGGATCCTGACCATCCCGGCCGCCGGCCTGATCGGCTATCTGGTGCTGCGCCTGTTCCAGCTGCTCGGTTGGCACTGAGCCGGCCGTTGCGGCACCCTGCGGCGATGGACGACCCCGCCGCCGCACGCACCGCC
>DMID01000254.1 GCA_003449195.1 Lysobacteraceae bacterium
GATCGAGCACGCGGGCACCGGGCAGGGCCGGCATCAGCCAGTTGAACAGGGTCTCGCGCACGCGGTCGCCGGTGGGGCGCAGGCCGGCGATGTCGCCGATGGACAGCTTCGTGTTGCGCCAACGCCCGCCGATGATGCGGACCTGGCCCGCCGCGCGCGCGGGAGCGGGTTTCGACGCCCTCATCGGCATGTGGCCACGGCAACCGGCCGCCGCGTCTTGCCGCTGCCGGAACCTGACCACGGGCCGGCGAATGCCGGCAAGAATCGGCTGAACACGTTGACATACCTGCAGACTGGCCGGGCGGCATCCTAGCAGGCAGGCCGGGGCTCAATCTCGCCGTCGCGCTGCCGATACCACTGCATTGGCTTGATGCCTCCCTTCCCTCGGCCGGGCCGGGGGAAGGCCCCACTCCTGCATTGGCCCCGCCGTGCCCGACCTGTTCCCCCGTTTCGTCAGCGCTGCCGACAACCACGCTTCGATGCTGCTGATCGGCCATTACGACGCCTGGCTGGTGCTGCTGTCGCTGGCGGTGGCGGTGTTCACTTCGACGATGGCCATGCACGTGGTCGGCATGCCGCACATCCGCCGCAACCCGGCATATCGGCGGCTGGCCTGCCTGACCGGTGCGCTGGCACTGGGCGGCGGCATCTGGACGATGCATTTCATCGGCATGCTGGCCTTCGACCTGTGCGTGCCGGTGACCTACGCGCCGTTCACCACCGCGCTTTCGATCGTGCCGGCCGTGCTGGCCTCGTGGTGGGCGCTGACCTTGATCTCGCGGCCGCGGATCTCCACGCGCATGCTGGTGCTGGGCGGCGTGTTCGTCGGTGCCGGCATCGGCGTGATGCATTACGCGGGCATGTCCGCCATGCGGATGGCACCGCTGTTGCGCTACGACCCGTGGCTGTTCGGGCTGTCGGTCGTGGTGGCCGTGGCGCTGGCCTGCCTGGCGCTGTGGGCACGCTTCGACATGAAGGCGCGCTTCCTCGGCCGCGGCGCAACGCTGGCCAGCGGCACCATCATGGGCCTGGCGGTCAGCGGCATGCACTACACCGGCATGGCTGCGGCGCGCTTCGTCGGCCCGGCCTCGATGCAGGACCCGGCCGGTTCCTCGGTGCGGCCCGAGCTGGCGCTGTCGGCCACCTTGGTGGCCGTGGTCATCGTGCTGGCCATCGCCTTTGCCAACGGCTTGTTGCGCTACCGCGCCCTGTACACCCAGATGCGGCGCGACGAGACCCGGATGCGGGCGATGCTGGACACCGCCGTGGACGGCATCCTCACCATCGACGCCCACGGCACCATCCGTGCCGCCAACCCCGCCATCGAGCGGCTGTTCGGCTGGACCCGGCAGGAGCTGGTCGGCCGCAACATCAAGATGCTGATGCCCGAACCCCACCGCGCGCAGCACGACGGCTACCTGTCCCGCTACCAGCAGACCGGCGAGGCCCGGATCATCGGCGTCGGCCGCGACGTGGAAGGCGTCCGCAAGGATGGCAGCCTGCTGCCGATCCGGCTGGCCATCGGCAAGGCCGACCTGCCGGAAGAAACCCTGTACGTCGGCTTCATCACCGACCTGAGCAAACAGCGTTCGATGGAGCGCGCGCTGCGCGCCAGCGAACAGCAATACCGGCTGTTGATCCGCAACATCCCCGGCGTGGTGTTCAGCTGCATCGACGACGCCAACTGGACGATGCGCTACATCAGCGACGCGGTGGAAACGCTGACCGGCTACCCGGCCGAGGACTTCGTCGCCGGGCGCATCAGCTTCAGCCAGCTGATCCACCCCGACGACCACGAGCGCATCACCCGCGACGTACACGCGGCGCTGGCCGACGGCACCCACTACATCGTCGAATACCGGCTGATCCACCGCGACGGCCGCGAACTGTGGCTGTGGGAGAGCGGCGGCGGCGTGCCCACCTCGGCCGGCACCGCCGGGCGCATCGACGGGGTGATCATCGACAACACCGAGTCCAAGCTGCGCAATGCCGAATTCGAGGGCACCGTGGCCGCGATCCGGCGCGCCCAGCTGGTGCTCGAATACGGCATGGACGGCCGCATCCTCTCGGCCAACGACAACTTCCTGGCCCTGTCCGGCTACACCGAGGCCGAACTGGTCGGCCAGCCCCACCGCGTCGTCTGCATGCCCGAAGTGCAGTCTCTGCCGGCCTACGCCACGCTGTGGGAGCGGCTCGGCCGCGGCGAGATCGTCGGCGGCGAATACCGCTACATGAACAAGCACGGCGAGGATCTGTGGATCCGCACCACGCTCAACCCGATCCTGGATGCCGACGGCAAGCCGATCAAGGTGTTCCAGATCGGCGACGACGTCACCGGGCGCCGGCGCATGGAGGACGACCTGCGCCAGGCCAAGGCCCGCGCCGAAGCCGCCGCCGAGGCCAAGACCACCTTCCTGGCCAACATGAGCCATGAAATCCGCACGCCGATGAATTCGATCATCGGCTTCACCGACCTGCTGCTGGACACGCCACTGGAACCGCAGCAACGCCGGCACCTGTCCACGGTACGGCATTCGGCGCACTCGCTGCTCGGCCTGCTCAACGACATCCTGGACACCGCCAAGCTGGAACGCGGCTCGGTGGAGCTGGAATCGCTGGACTTCTCGCTGCATGCGCTGTGCACCCAGGTGTGCGCATCGCTGGAACTGACTGCGCGCGCCAAGGGCCTGGAGCTGATACTCGACTACGACCCGGCGCTGGGCGCCTACTTTGTCGGCGACAGCCTGCGCGTGCAGCAGGTGCTGACCAACCTGATCGGCAATGCCGTCAAGTTCACCGAGAAAGGCCAGGTGCGGCTGGAAGCCTGCCGCAGCAACGACGACGTGCACCTGACCGTGCGCGACACCGGCATCGGCATTGCCGCCGACCGGCTGGAACGCATCTTCGAGCCTTTCGCGCAGGCCGATGCCTCGGTGACACGCCGCTTCGGTGGCACCGGGTTGGGCACCACCATCGTGCGCCAACTGGTCGAGCGCATGGGGGGGCGCATCGAAGTGGAAAGCAGTCCCGGCGAAGGCAGCGCCTTCCACGTCTACCTGCCGCTGCCGGCAGGCGATGCCTCCCGCGTGCGCGATGCAGGCGTGATCCCGGACCTGCCGCCGTTGTCCATCCTCGCCGCCGACGACGTGCCGCAAAATCTGGAGCTGCTGCAGCTGGCACTGCAGCGCTACGGCCACCAGGTGACCACCGTGCAGGACGGACAGGCCGCCGTCGAGGCCTTCGCCACGCAACGCTTCGACGTGATCCTGATGGACGTGCAGATGTCCGGCACCGACGGGTTGACCGCCACCCGCCGGATCCGCGCCATCGAAGCGCAACGGGCCAGCGCGCCGACGCCGATCATCGCGCTGACCGCCAGCGTGATGGAAGAAGACCGTCGCGCGGCGCGCAATGCCGGCATGGACGGCTTTGCCTCCAAACCGCTGGAAGTGGACAAGCTGCTGGCCGAGATGGCGGCCTTGCTCGGCTTCGGCGGCAATCCACGCCCGGCGCTCGGCACCGACAACGCCGCCACCGGATGGCGCGACATCGACTTCGAACGCGGCACCCTGCTGTGGGGCACGCGGCAGGCCCATGCCGATGCCATGCATCGCTACCTGTCCACGCCGGAAACCGCGCCCGGCAGGCTGGGCGACACGATCCGCAACGGCGACCTGACCGCCGC
>DMID01000200.1:0-2470 GCA_003449195.1 Lysobacteraceae bacterium
AACCGGCGTGCCGGGCCGTCGGCGGCGGCCTGGAACAAGAGCACGGCCGCGTCCGGCGGATTGCCCGCCGCACCCACGGGCACCCGTTTGCCTTGGTCCACGGCGGCTTGGGCATGGGCGAGATGGATGGCCCGATGTGCGGTGCGGCGCCGCAGATGGTCCGTGGCGACCTCGTGGAGCGGCAGGAAGTGCATGGCGTGGGCCTGATGTGGGGCGGCGCGACATGGTTGCGCTGCGGCCGGCGGGAGACAAGACGGGAACGGCCGGACCTTGTCGCCTGCAACCAAATTTCCGGCCGAAACCCGCGCCGATGCAGGGCCGGCATGCAAGCAGCCTGTTACGATGACGAGGTTTCTTCGCCGCCGCATGGCGCGTAGCCGGTTTCCCCATTTCCTTCCCTCCACTTCCCTCCGAGCAAACTGCCGTGTCTTTCTTCGCGAACGTTGAACAGGTTCCCGGTGATCCGATCCTGGGCCTGACCGAGGCTTACAACGCCGACACCCGCCCGACCAAGGTCAACCTGGGCGTGGGCATCTACTACGACGAGAACGGCCGCATCCCGCTGCTGCGCTGCGTGTACGAGATCGAGCAGAAGCTGGCGCTGGAAGCCAAGCCGCGCGGCTACCTGCCCATCGACGGCATGCCGGCCTACACCCAGGCCACCCGCGAGCTGCTGTTCGGCAAGGATTCGCCGCTGCTGGAAGCCGGCCGCGTGGCCACCACCCAGACCGTCGGCGGCAGCGGTGCGCTGCGCGTCGGCGCCGAGATCCTGCATTCGCTGCTGCCCTTCGCCAAGATCGCCATCAGCAAGCCGAGCTGGGAAAACCACCGCGCGGTGTTCGGCGCCGCCGGCTTCGAGCTGCTGGACTACACCTACTTCGACCCGGCCACCCACGGCCTGGATTTCGACGGCATGCTGGCCGACCTGCGCAAGCTGGAGCCGGGCACCACCGTGCTGCTGCACGCCTGCTGCCACAACCCCACCGGTGCCGACCTGACCGTCGCGCAGTGGACGCAGGTTGCCGCGCTGCTGAAGGAGCGCAAGCTGTTCCCGTTCGTGGACATGGCCTATCAGGGCTTCAGCAAGGGCCTGCGCGAGGATGCGGTGGCGATCGGTGCGCTGGTCGATGCCGGCATCGACACCTTCATCGTCACCAGCTCGTACTCCAAGTCGTTCTCGCTGTACGGCGAGCGCGTCGGCGCGCTGTCGGTGGTGGCCGCCACCGCGGCCGAGGCCAAGGCGGTGCAGTCGCACGCCAAGCGCATCATCCGCACCATCTACTCCAGCCCGTCCACGCACGGCGCGGCGCTGGTGGCCGGCGTGCTGAGCAGCCCCGAGCTGCGTGCGCTGTGGGAGCAGGAGCTGGGCGAAATGCGCACGCGCATCCACGCCCTGCGCGGCGGTCTGGTGGACAAGCTGGCCGAACTGGGCCATCCGGAATTCGCCTTCATCCAGCAGCAGGCCGGCATGTTCTCGTACTCGGGCCTGTCCAGGGCACAGGTGGACCGCCTGCGCGAGGAGTTCGGCATCTACGCGGTCGGCTCGGGCCGCATCTGCGTGGCCGCGCTGAGCCAGAAGACCCTGGGCTACGTGGCCAAGGCGATTGCCGCGGTGGTGTGATCCTCTCCGCGTCCCGGCATCACGCGAAAAACCCCGCAGAAGCGGGGTTTTCCGTTTCGGGCATCCGGCGGCGTTGCCGGATCAGTGCCCGCCGCAGCCGCAGCCATCGCCCCAGTAGCGGTCTTTCGAGGTCTGGCCGATGCCGGGGTTGAAGGTGTTGGTGGGGTCCAGTTCGCGGTAGAACGCGGCCAGTGCCGGCTTGGCCTTGTACAGGTGGCCGACATTGTGTTCGGCCGGGTATTCGGCGCCGCGCCCGTCGAGCAGGTGCCACATCGCGTGCTCGATCTCCAGCGGGTTGCGGCCCTTCTTGACGATGTAGTCCTGATGGAACACATGGCAGAAGAAGTGGCCGTAGTAGAGCTTGGCCACCAGCGTGTCCTCGATCGGCGACGGCAGCGTTTCCACCCAGTCGCGGTCGTTGCGGCGCAGGGCCACGTCCAGCGCGACGATGTCCTCCACCGTGCCGCGATGCACTTCGCGGTAGCGCACCGCCGCGCCGGCCACGGCGAAGCGGTGCAGGAAGGCCTTGCGCCCCTCCTCGGCGGTACACCGGTAAAAACCGCCGCTGGCCGAACCGTCGAACTGCGCATGCAGGAAGGCTTCGGTGGCATCGGCCGCAGCAGCCGACACCTTCAGCAGCAGGTGGTGCTCGTAACGCTGGCGGAACTGGCGCAGGCGCGGCGGCAGGTGGCTGGGCAGCAGCGCCATCAGCGCCTGCATGGTGCGGTCGGTGACGCCGCGCAGGCCGAAGCGTTCGAAGAACCCGTCCACCCGGCTTTTCAACGAGAAGGCGGCCGGCACGCGGTCGGTGCCCAGCTTGTCGATCAGCAGGAAGGTGTCCTTGCCGTA
>DMID01000200.1:2569-2757 GCA_003449195.1 Lysobacteraceae bacterium
CGGCTGCTCGAAGGCGGTGAGCAGGTGCCGGCGCACGGCGGTGAGGTCGTCGGCCGCATTGCTGCCGATGTGGAACACCGCCGCGTCCTCGCGGGCGAAGGTATCCAGCCGCACCGCGAACACGCACAGCTTGCCGGCCGAGCCGGCCGCCTCGTGGTGGCGTGCCGGGTCGGCGTTGAAGCGCGCCG
>DMID01000007.1 GCA_003449195.1 Lysobacteraceae bacterium
CAGCGTCGCCTCGGCCTGCGCATCCGGCGCCAGCGCGCCCAGCGCCGCGTGGCGGATCGCGGCCAGCGGCTGGAATTCGGCCGCCGCGCAAACGGCGGCGAAAGCCAGCATGGCAATGCCGATCAAACTCGATGTCAGGCGTTTTGGCATGCGTGCCGGGCTCCGGATGTACATGGACAGCAATTTCGCGGGCAGGGTCCCGCCCCTGCCTGCCGATGCAAGCCGCGTGCCTGACGGCGTGGCCGGATGCCGGCGGCGACACTCAAGTTGCCGCGTGCCGGGCCGATACGGCTGGCATGAAGGAAGATCTGCTGGACCGCATCGATCAGCGCACCCGCCTGGCCGGCCACAACCGGCTTGCCCTGCTCCTGTTCCGGCTGGGCGGGCGCCAGCTTTTTGGCGTCAACGTGTTCAAGGTGCAGGAAGTGCTGTCCCGCCCGCCGCTGTTCCAGCTGCCGGACATGCCGCCGCAGTTTGCCGGCGTGGCCGACGTGCGCGGCCGTTCGGTGCCGGTGCTGGACCTGGGCCAGTGCATCCATCACCCCGAACACGATGCCGACGATGGCACCGGCTATCTGGTGGTCACCGAATTCAACCGTTCGATCCAGGGCTTCCTGGTCAGCGGCGTGGAGCGCATCGTCAACATCGCGGTGGAAGACGTGCTGCCGCCGCCGGAACCGGATTCGGCCGGCAGCAGCTACCTGACCGCCATCACCCGCTTCCACGACGAGCTGATCCAGGTGATCGACGTGGAAAGCGTGCTGGCCGAGATCGCCCCGCCACGCACCGAGGTCGACCTCACCCCGGATCTGATGCTGCCCGAATGGGCGCCGCCGCTGCACGTGCTGGTGGTGGACGACTCGCGCGTGGCCCGGCAGCAGATCCGCAGCGTGCTGGACCGCTTCGGCGTTGAAGTCACCCTGCTGTCCGACGGCCGGCAGGCGCTGGAACACCTGCAGCAGCTGCTGGCATCGGGCATCAACCCGGCCGATTACTACGCCATGATCATCTCCGACATCGAGATGCCCGCGATGGACGGCTACACGCTGACGTCGGAAATCCGCCGCAATCCCGGCTTGGCCGGGTTGTTCGTGCTGCTGCACACCTCCCTGTCCGGCGTGTTCAACCATGCCATGGTCGAACGTGTGGGCGCCAACGACTTCGTCCCCAAGTACAGCGCCAACGAACTGGCCGAGCACGTGATGCGCCGGCTCAAGGCCTTCGTGGAAGAAGCCATGGCGGCCTGAAAGCCGCCTCGCCCCGCCTTCGGCACCCGGCCCCGTGCCCCGTTTCCGCCAGTGCGGAACGGGGCTTTTTGCATTGCGTCGATGACGTGACCCGAGCCGGCGGCACGGGGCGCCAGACAACCGACTCTCCGTGATTGGCACGGGGCTTGCCTTTTCCCCGGCGAGCCCCTTGCGGAGAGTTCCATGTCCAATCCCCTGACCTCGTACTTCGGCGTCTCCGCCGTGGCGATGCCTTTGCGCGACCAGCGGATGAAGCTGATCGCCAGCAACCTGGCCAATGCCGACACCCCCAACTACAAGGCCCGCGACATCGCTTTCGACGATGTCCTGCGCCAGGCCGCCGGCACCGCCGCCCCGTTGCAGACCACCGATGCCCGTCACATGAGCGGGCTGAACCTGCAGCCGCAGCTGTTCGAGCGCACCCCGCTGCAGCCCAGCCTGGACGGCAACACCGTCGACCCGGACATCGAACGCGCCGCCTACGGCCGCGCCGCGCTGGAGTACCGCGCCTCGCTGAGCTTCGTCGAATCCAAGACCCGCACGCTGATGACGGCGATCACCGGAGAGTAAGCCATGAGCAACCTGCCCATTTTCGACGTGGCCGGTTCGGCCCTGCAGGCCCAGTCGGTCCGGCTCAACACCATTGCCAGCAACCTGTCCAACGCCGATTCGATCGCCTCGTCCCCGGACGCGGTCTACAAGCCGATCGAGCCGGTGTTCAAGGCGGTGCGCGCATCGAGCGACGGTTCGCTGACCGGCGTGCAGGTCAAGCAGATCGAACAGACCAATGCCGCACCGATCAAGCGCTACGACCCGGGCCATCCGCTCGCCGATGCCGACGGCTACGTCTATGCGCCGGACGTCGACCCGGTGGCACAGATGGTCAACCTGATTTCCGCCTCCCGCAATTACCAGGCCGGCGTGGAAGTGCTGAACACCGCCAAGGACCTTGCGCTGGCGACGCTGACGATGGGCCGCTGATCGCGCCCCTCCCTCCCAACAGGATTTCCGCGATGAGCACCATCAATACCACCTACAGCGGCGCCAGCTCCTCGTCCACGGGCAGCGACGGCAGCTCCACCAGCGGCACGACCACGACCTCGTCCACGTCTTCGCTGGGCCAGGCCGACTTCCTCAAGCTGATGACCGAGCAGCTCAAGAACCAGGATCCGCTCAAGCCGATGGACAACAGCGCGTTCCTCGGCCAGCTGGCCCAGTTCTCCACCGTGCAGGGCATCGAGACGCTGAACACCAGCTTCTCGAATCTCTCCAGTTCGCTGACCAACGACCAGATGCTCAAGGGTGCCGAACTGGTCGGCCACCAGGTGCTGGTGCCGTCCACGTCGCTGGCCGTTTCCGCCGACGGCAGCACCACCGACGGCGTGGTGATCGCACCCTCGGCCGGCGACGTCACCGTCGAGATCAAGAACGACAGCGGCGAGACCGTGCGCAAGCTAAGCCTGACCGCGTCGGGCAACGGTGAAGTGCCGTTCTCGTGGGACGGCAAGGACGCTTCCGGCAATGCCCTCCCGGCCGGCACGTACACGGCCACCGCCACCCACCTCACCGCCGCCGGCGCCAGCACCTCGCTGAACACCTACGTCAACGCCACGGTGGACAGCGTCACCGTCGGCAGCAGCGGGCTGTACGTGAACCTCGCCAACCTCGGCAGCACCTCGATCGACAACGTGATCCGCATCGGCGGCACCAAGTCCTGACCGCCCGCCCCCATCAGCACAGACGCAAGGAAACCCTCATGGCCTTCACCACTGCACTGTCCGGCATGAAAGCGGCCAACGCCGATCTCAATGTCACCTCCAACAACATCGCCAACGTCGCCACCACCGGCTTCAAGCAGTCCCGTGCCGAGTTCGCCGAGCTGATCACCAATGCCGGCACCAACAGCATCGGCTCGGGCGTGCGCGTGAGCACGATCTCCCAGCAGTTCACCCAGGGCGACATCACGCCGACCGGCAACTACCTGGACCTGGCGATCAGCAAGAACGGCTTCTTCACCGTGCAGGGCACCGACGGCACCAAC
This sequence comes from Lysobacteraceae bacterium, assembly GCA_003449195.1. GTDB lineage: Bacteria > Pseudomonadota > Gammaproteobacteria > Xanthomonadales > Xanthomonadaceae > Xanthomonas_B. The sequence goes on from DMID01000007.1 coordinate 3,289, forward strand.
TACTACACCCGCGCAGGCAACTTCCAGCGCGACAGCAACGGTTACGTGACCACCCCGGACGGCTACAAGCTGCAGGTGTTCCCGCCGCTGGCCGATGGCAGCGGCTTCAACACCGGCTCGCTGACCGACCTGCAGCTGCTGACCACCGATGCCGCACCCAAGGCCACGTCGACGCTGAACCTCGGCGTTTCGCTGCCGGCCAATTCCACCGCGCCGACCGTGGCCACCTTCGACCCGACCGACACCAATAGCTACAACCAGACCACCGCGACCACGGCCTACGATTCGCTGGGCGTCGCCCACGAAGTGCGCTTCTACTACGTCAACACCGGCACCAACAACTGGGACGTGCACACCATCGTCGACGGCGACACCGCCTCGGCCACCACCTCCGCACTGGCCTTCGACAACAACGGCGCGCTGACCACGCCGGCCGCACCGGCCACGTTGGCACTCAACCCGTTTACCCCGTCCACCGGTGCCGGCGTGCTGTCGATGTCGCTGGACCTCACCGGCACCACCCAGTACGGCGAGAAGTTCGCGGTCAACGACCTGCGCCAGGACGGCTACGCCAGCGGCAAGCTCAACGAGTTCACCGTCGATGGCGACGGCATCGTCTACGCCAAGTACTCCAATGGCCAGGACAAGGCGCTGGGCCAGGTATCGCTGACCAACTTCACCAACGTGCAGGGCCTGTCGGCCGTCGGCAACAACCTGTGGGCCGAAACCGGCGCATCCGGCCAGCCGCGCACCGGCGCGCCGGGCACGTCGGACTTCGGTTCGATCCAGTCCGAGGCGCTGGAATCCTCCACGGTCGACCTGACCGAGCAGCTGGTGAACATGATCACCGCGCAGCGCAACTTCCAGGCCAACTCGCAGATGTTGTCCACCGAAGACCAGGTCACCCAGACCGTCATCAACATCCGCTGACCCGAGCGCGCACCGGAGCTGACCCATGGACAAGGCCCTCTACGTCGCCATGACCGGCGCCCGCGCCTCGCTGCAGGCGCAGGGCGTGGTGGCCAACAACCTGGCCAACGTCGACACCAGCGGTTTCAAGGCCGCGCTGGCCGGCACCCAGCAATACAAGGTGCAGGGTGCGGGGTTTCCCTCGCGCATCGACGCCACGCTGATGGACCCGGGTTTCAACGCCACCGCCGGCATGCAACGCGTCACCGGCCGCAATACCGACGTGGCGCTGGCCGACGGCAACTGGCTGGCGGTACAGGGCAGCGACGGCAAGCCGGCCTACACGCGCGGCGGCGAGCTGACCATCACGCCGAACGGCCAGCTGGTCACCGCCGGCGGCCGGCCGGTGCTGGACGACAACCAGGTGCCGATCGCGGTGCCGCCGTACCAGTCGGTCGACATCGGCAGCGACGGCACGATCTCGATCGTGCCGCAGGGCGAGGCCGCCTCGACGATGGTGGTGCTCGGGCGCATGCGCGTGGTCCAGCTCGACCGCAGCCAGATCGCCCGCGGCAGCGACGGCCTGATGCGCACCACCGACCCGAACCTGGTGCCGCAGCCGTCGGCCGGCAACGTGCTGACCACCGGCGCGCTGGAAGGCAGCAACGTCAGCGCGCCGGACACGCTGGTGCAGATGATCCAGCTGCAGCGCCAGTACGAGATGCAGGTGAAGGTGATCAAGACCGGCGACGAAAACGCGCAGAGCGCCAACGGCCTGCTGCGGCTGAATGGCTAGGTTCTTGCATGGACCTTGCATGAGTCATGACGCGGGCCGAGCCCGCCAGTTTTCCGGCAGGGCGGCACGACGCCACGCCGATCAGACACCACCGAGGAGTCACCGATGAACCAGGCCCTGTGGGTCGCGAAAACCGGACTGGATGCGCAGCAGACGCGCATGTCGGTGATCGCCAACAACCTTGCCAACACCAACACCACGGGCTTCAAGCGCGACCGCGCCAGCTTCGAGGACCTGCTGTACCAGCAGGTCCGTCAGCCGGGCGGCTCCACCTCGCAGCAGACCACCCTGCCCAGCGGCCTGCAGCTCGGCACCGGCGTGCGCATCGTGTCCACCTCGAAGGATTTCCAGCAGGGCAACGTGCAGCAGACCGGCCGCTCGCTGGACGTGATGGTCAACGGCCGCGGCTTCTTCGAAGTGCTGATGCCCGACGGCACCTCGGCCTACACCCGCGACGGCAGCTTCCAGATCAACGATCAGGGCGAGCTGGTCACCAACAGCGGCTACCAGGTGCAGCCGGGCATCCAGATCCCCGAAGGCGCGCAGTCGGTCACCATCGGCACCGACGGCACCGTCAGCGTGAAGATGGCCGACCAGGCCCAGAACGTGCAGGTCGGCGCGCTGACCCTGACCGACTTCATCAATCCCTCGGGCCTGCAGGCCAAGGGCGAGAACCTTTACGTCGAAACCACCGCGTCCGGCCCGGCGCAGGCCGGCAACCCGGCCCAGGGCGGGCTCGGCAGCATCGAGCAGGGCTCGCTGGAAAGCTCCAACGTCAACACCGTCGAAGAGCTGGTCAGCATGATCGAGACCCAGCGTGCCTACGAGATGAACGCCAAGGCCATCTCCACCACCGACTCGATGCTCGGCTATCTGAACAACAACGTCTGAGGCCCGCGATGAAACTCTCTCTCCCGACCGCCGCCCTGCTCGCCGCGACCCTGCTCGCCGGCAACGGCTGCATGCTGGCCAGCTACGGCGACGTGCGTCCCTACGCACCGATGGCCCCGGTACAGCCGGCCATGGCGGAAGTCGGGCAGGCCACGCCGGGCGCGATCTACCGCAGCGGTCCGTCGCTGAACCTCTACGGCGACCACCGCGCACGCGACGTCGGCGACCTGCTGACCATCAATCTGGTGGAAAGCACCACCGCCACCACCAGCGCCAGCACCGGCATCGACAAGAGCAGCAAGACCGCGCTGTCCGCCGGCGCCGTGCTCGGCGGGCCGCTCACGCTCAATGGTCGCGACCTGCTCAACACCGACATGAGCGGCGACCGCAGCTTCAGCGGCAAGGGCAACAGTGCGCAGAGCAACAAATTGCAAGGCAGCCTCACCGTCACCGTGGTGCAGCGCCTGCCCAACGGCAACCTGGTCGTGCAGGGCGAGAAAAACATGCGCCTGAACCAGGGCGACGAGCTGGTGCAGATCCAGGGCGTGATCCGCCCGCTGGACATCGCCACGGACAACTCCGTGTCGTCCAGCCGCGTCGCCGATGCCCGCATCGTCTACGGCGGTCGCGGCCCGATGGCCAAGTCCAACGCGATGGGCTGGCTGGGCCGCTTCTTCAACTCCCCGATCTTCCCGAACTGAGGCCGGCCATGCACCGCTTCCACCGCCGCCATCGTCTCGCCCTCGCCGCCTGCGCGGCCCTGCTGGCGCTGTCGTCCACCCCGGCTTTGGCCGAGCGGATCAAGGACATCGCCCAGGTCGGCGGCGTGCGCAGCAACCCGCTGGTGGGCTACGGCCTGGTGGTGGGTCTGGATGGCACCGGCGACCGCACCAGTCAGGCACCTTTCACCGTGCAGAGCATCAAGAACATGCTGGCCGAGCTCGGCGTGGCGGTGCCCTCCAACGTCAACCCGCAGCTGAAGAACGTGGCCGCGGTGGCGATCCAGGCCGAACTGCCGCCCTTCGCCAAGCCCGGCCAGCAGATCGACGTGACCGTCTCCTCGCTCGGCAACGCCACCTCGCTGCGCGGCGGCGCCCTGTTGATGGCCCCGCTCAAGGGTGCCGACGGACAGGTGTACGCGATCGCCCAGGGCAACCTGATCGTCGGCGGCTTCGGCGCGCAGGGCAAAGACGGCTCGCGGGTGTCGGTCAACGTGCCCAGCGCCGGCCGCATCCCCAACGGCGGCATCGTCGAACGCGCCCTGCCCGACAGCCTCTTGGCCGGCGGCGACACGATCACGCTCAACCTCAACACCACCGACTTCACCACGGCCGCGCGCATGGTGTCGGCCCTGCAGGGCACCTTCGGCGCCGGCAGCGCCTACGCGCAGGACGGCGGCACGGTGGTGGTCAAGGCGCCGGTGGAACCGGGCGCGCGGGTCAACTTCCTTGCCGCAGTCGAAAACCTCGAACTGACGCCCGGCACCGGCCCGGCCAAGGTCGTGGTCAATGCACGCACCGGCACCGTGGTGATCGGCGGCAACGTGCACGTGCTGCCGGCCGCCGTGGCCCACGGCTCGCTGACGGTGACGATTTCCGAGAACACCCAGGTCAGTCAGCCCAACGCCTTCGGCAGCGGGCGCACGGTGGCCACGCCGCAGTCCACGATCAACGTCTCCAACGAAGGCAGCCGCATGTTCAAGTTCGCAGGCGGCGGCACGCTGGACGAGATCGTGCGCTCGGTCAACGCGGTCGGTGCCGCCCCCGGCGACCTGATCGCCATCCTCGAAGCGCTCAAGCAGGCCGGCGCGCTGCGCGCGGAGCTGGAGGTCATCTGATGAATCTCGTCCAGCCCTCCCTGCCGCTGCCCGGCACCGCCGCCGATCTGGCCCGTACCCAGGCCCGCGACAGCGCGCGCATCAAGGATGTGGCCAAGCAGTTCGAAGGCCAGTTCGCGCAGATGCTGGTCAAGTCGATGCGCGATGCCAGTCCGGGCGACTCGCTGTTCCCCGGCGAAAACCAGCTGTTCCGCGAGATGTACGACCAGCAGATCGCCAAGAAGCTGACCGAAGGCCGCGGCCTCGGCCTGGCCCCGATGATCGAGCGCCAACTTGGCGGCAGCGCGGCCGCGAAGACCGATGCGGGCCAGGCCACTGCCACCTCGTCGCAGGCACTGGCGCAGTATCGCAAGCTGCTGCCCTCGACGCAGGCCGGCGAACAGATGCTCGACGCCATCGCCGGCCGCGGCACGGGCAGCGCGACGACCTCCAGGAGCAGCATCCTGCCGAGCCTGATGGACACGCTCTCGCCGCCTTCGGACGGCGGCAATGGCGACGATGCCGACGGCTCGCCGCTGGACCGCCTGATCGGCGTGCTGATGGGGCGCAAGAGCGGCGGCGACGGCAACGACTCGGGCAGCAACGCCATCACCATGCCGGCCGGCGGCAAGCACTCGCCCGAAAGTTTCGTCTCGGCGATCTGGCAGCACGCGCAGAGCGCGGCCAGCGAGCTCGGTGTCGATCCGCGCGCGCTGGTCGCCCAGGCCGCGCTCGAAACCGGCTGGGGCAAGAAGGTCATGCGCCGCAACGACGGCAGCAGCGCCCACAACCTGTTCGGCATCAAGTCCACCGGCTGGAGCGGGGACAGCGTGCGCCGCAGCACGCAGGAGTACCGCAACGGCGTGGCCGGCACCGAAAAGGCCGACTTCCGCGCCTATTCGTCGGCCAAGGAAAGCTTTGCCGATTACGTGCGGATGCTGAAGAACAACCCGCGCTACCAGCAGGCATTGGCCGCCGGCGGCGACGTGCGCGGTTTCGCCAACGCCTTGCAGAAGGCCGGCTACGCCACCGATCCGGGCTACGCCGCGAAGATCGCTGCGATCGCCAACGGGCCGCTGCTGAACCGCGCCATCTCCTCCGTCACCAACGCCATCGCCAGTCGCTAAGGACCCTCATCGATGACCAGCATCCTTTCCACCGGCACCGGCGCCCTGCTCGCCTACCAGCGGGCCATGAGCACCGTGAGCGGCAACGTGGCCAACATCGGCACCACCGGCTACACCCGCCAGAGCACCCAACTGAGCACGCTGTACACCGGCGGCGTGCAGGTGCAGGACGTGGTCCGCATCGCCGACGAACTGGTCAATGCCCGTCTGCTGGACAGCACCGGCGAGCTGGCCCGTCTGGACAAGATTTCCACCCTGTCCAGCCAGGTCGACACGATGATGTCGGACAAGACCACCAACCTGAACTCGGTGTGGTCCAACTTCTTCGATTCCGTCAGTGCACTGACCAGCACGCCGACCTCGTCCTCGGCGCGACAGGCGGTGCTCGACAACGCCAAGGCGCTGGCCACCCGCTTCAACCAGGTCGATGCCCAGCTGGACCAGATGGATGCGGACATCAACGCATCGCTGAAGGCCGGCGCCGACCAGGTCAATGCGCTGACCACGCAGATCGCCAAGCTCAACGGCCAGATCGCCAACAACAAGAACGTCACCTCCGACCTGCTCGACAAGCGCGACCAGCTGGTCTCGCAGGTGGTCACCCTGACCGGCGGCTCGACCAAGACGCTGGACGACAACAGCATCAACCTCTACATCCCCGGCGGCCAGGCGCTGGTGGTCGGCACGCTGACGACCAAGCTGACCACGGTGCAGGACCCCTATCAGGCCAGCCGGCTGCAGCTGGGCATCGTCAGCAGCGGCCAGACGGTGGTGCTCAACAACAACCTGATCGGCGGCAGCCTCGGCGGTTCGCTGGAATTCCGCAGCACCGTGCTCGATCCCACCCTGGCCGAAGTCGGCCGCCTGGCCCTGGCCACCGCCGACACCGTCAACCAGGCGCAGAACAACGGCGTGGACCTGTACGGCAACCTCGGCAGCGACCTGTTCACCATCGCGCCACCGGAGGTATTGCCCAATTCAGGCAACTCGATGCCGGGCGCCACGCTGCAGGCCAGCGTGTCCAACATCGGCGCGATCGACGGCAGCAACGTCACGCTCAGCTACGGCGCCGGCGGTTGGACGGCCAAGCGTGCCGACACCGGTGCCGCACTGACGGTCACCGGCACCGGCACTGCCGGCGACCCGCTGATCGTGAACGGCGTGCAGATCGTGGTCAGCGGCACGCCGGCCAACGGCGACAGCTACCTGCTGCATTCCAGCCAGGGCGCCGCCGGCACGCTGTCGGTGGCCTTCAACGACACCAGCAAGATCGCCGCGGCCAAACCGGTGCAGGTCGGCACGGGCACCGGCAACATCGGCAGCGCGACAGTGGACAGCCTGGTCGTCGACGACATTGCCAACCCGGCCCTGCAGACGGCCGTCACCGTGCAGGTGGACGGTGCCGGCAACTACAGCACCGACGGCGGGACGACGTGGTCGCCGTATGCCTCGACCAATCCGGCCACGATCAGCGTCAACGGCTGGACGCTCACCCTGAAGGGCACGCCGAGCAACGGCGACACCTTCACCGTTACGGCCACCGGCGCCAATTCCAGCGACAACAGCAACCTGCTGTCGATGGCGGCGCTGGACGACAAGAACGTGCTCAACGGCGGCACCGTGTCGATCAACAACGCCATCGCCGGGCTCACCACCAGCGTCGGTTCCAGCGCACAGCAGGCCGAGTACGCCTACTCGGCGCAGAAGGCGATCCAGACCACGGCACAGTCCACGCGCGACTCGGTATCCGGCGTCAATGCTGACGAAGAAGCCGCCAACCTGCTGTTCTACCAGCAGGCCTATCAGGCGGCAGCGCAGGTCATCTCGACTGCCAATACCACCTTCCAGACCCTCCTTAACGCGGTGCAGTGATGAGCACATCCCGCATTTCCACGTTGGGCACCTACCAGAGCTCGCTGGCGCAGATCCTCGCCAAACAGACCGCAATGGCCAAGACCCAGCAGCAGCTGGCTTCCGGTTCGAGGCTCACCACCGGCGCCGACGACCCGCTCGCCGCCGGCTCGGCCACGACGATGGATCGCTCCGTCGCCCGGCTGGCGCAGTACGACAAGAACGCCACTGCCGTGCAGAACCGGCTGAACATGCAGGAATCCGCGCTCAGCCAGGTCAACGAGCTGCTGTCCAGCGCCCGCACGCTGGTGATCCAGGCCAACAGCGACACGATGTCCTCCGGCGACCGGGCCGACATCGCCAAGCAGATCCAGAGCATCAAGGACCAGCTGGTCTCGCTGGCCAACGGCACCGATGGCGTCGGGCGCTACCTGTTCGGCGGCACCGACGACGGCAGCCTGCCCTTCACCACCAGCGCAGGCAGCGTCGCCTACAACGGCAACCAGACCCAGCGCAAAGTGGAAGTGGCCGGCAGCCAGCAGGTGTCGGACACGATCCCCGGCAGCCAGTTGTTCATGCAGGTACGGGTGGGCGACGGGATCGCCTCGGCCTATGCCGACAACACCAACACCGGCCAAGCCGTGCTGCTGGGCTACAGCGTGGACGATGCTGCCAGCTGGAACGGCCAGACCTACAAGGTGGTGTTCGACAGCGCCTCGACCTACCACGTCGAGGACGGCAACGGCACCCTGCTGACCGCCTCCGGCTCGGGCACCTACACCAGCGGCAGCGACATCAGCTACGGCGGCGTCACGCTGCAGGTCCGCGGCACCCCCGCCGCAGGCGACAGCATGACCGTCGGCGCCGCCGGCACCCGCAGCGTGTTCGACACGCTGGACGAACTCGTCTCGGCCCTCACGCTTCCCAATGCCGATGGCTCGCACTCCACCGAGCAGTCCAACCGCATGCAGGCCTCGCTGCAGGACCTGACCACGGCCGAACAGCATTTCATCGATGCCCGCGCATCGGGCGGCGCCCAGCTCAATGCGATCGACCAAGCCGGCCAGGTCAACGAAGCCTACAGCGCCACGATGAAAACCTCGCTGTCCGACCTGCGCGATCTCGACTACGCCGAAGCCGCCAGCCGCTACAGCATGGACAGCACCGCGCTGCAGGCCGCACAGACCGTTTTCATGCAGATGCAGCAATCCAACCTGTTCAAGCTGATCGGCTGACTGGGAGGCACGCATCTTGCAAGACATTCCCCCGTACCACCGCTCCCGCCGTCGAATGCGATGTCGAAGTCGCATCCCGATCCCTCCCGCCCCTCCACGTTTCACTCGTCGCACGCAATCGGCTGAGCGCATGACGCCTGGCCTCAACAACCTCCCAGGAGACTGAAACCATGGCACAGACCATCAACACCAACGTCATGTCGCTCAACGCCCAGCGCAACCTGAACAAGACCAGCGAAAGCCTGGCCACGACGGTCCAGCGCCTGTCCTCGGGCCTGCGCATCAACAGCGCCAAGGACGACGCCGCCGGCCTGGCCATCAGCCAGCGCATGACCACCCAGGTCAACGGCATGACCGTGGCCATCCGCAATGCCAACGACGGCATCTCGCTGGCCCAGACCGCCGAAGGCGCGCTCGGTTCGATCGGCGACAACCTGCAGCGCATCCGCGAACTGGCCGTGCAGGCCGCCAACGGCACCAACAACAGCACCGACCAGGCTTCGCTGCAGAAGGAAATCGACCAGCTCAAGGCCGAAATCGACCGCGTCGTCAAAAACACCAAGTTCAACGACACGGACCTGCTCAGCAGCTCGGGCACGATCTCCATCCAGGTCGGCGCCAATGCCACTGCCGATGACAAGATCGACATCCAGCTAATCGACGTGACCGGCGCACTCAGCGGCATCACCGCGGCCGGTTTCACCGTTTCGGGCATTACCGCCGGCCTCGGCGCATCGGGCGTCATCAATCCAATCGACAACGCGCTGACCACCATCAGCAATGCGCGTGCCGACCTGGGCGCCGTGCAGAACCGCTTCACCTCGGTGATTTCCAACCTGAGCGTGAACTCGGAGAACCTGTCGGCCTCCCGCGGCCGCATCACCGATGCCGACTATGCCGCCGAAACGGCCGAACTGACCCGCACGCAGATCCTGCAGCAGGCAGGCACGGCCATGCTGGCCCAGGCCAACACCCTGCCCAACACGGTGTTGAAGCTGCTCGGCCAGTAATAATCCTGCGACACAGCGGTTTTTTCATGCCCCCGGCTCCGGTCGGGGGCATTTTTTTGGATGAGCCGCGGGCCGTCTCCGGCCTGACGTCGACTGCCGCGATCTGCCATGATTCCGGTCGTCTTGTCCCCGCATCCGATTCCGTTGCCACGGACCGGCTCCGGCGGAAAAAGCGGCCGGAACAAATTCCCTAAAGCTTGCCGCCGGGGTGCCGTTATTGACTTCAGCAGCGGCAAGGGTCTGAAACCCAGCTCCCTGCGAAAGCCCAGACGGCAGACCGTCAGGCCCCATCCCTCAGGAGTTTGCATCATGGCACAGACCATCAACACCAACGTCATTTCGCTCAACGCCCAGCGCAACCTGAACACGTCCAGCGCTAGCCTGGCGACCACGGTCCAGCGCCTGTCCTCGGGCCTGCGCATCAACAGCGCCAAGGACGACGCCGCCGGCTTGGCCATCAGCCAGCGCATGACCGCCCAGATCAGTGGCTTCACCGTTGCTTCGCGCAATGCCAACGACGGCATCTCGCTGGCCCAGACCGCCGAAGGCGCGCTGGCCTCGATCGGTGACAACCTGCAACGTATCCGCGAGCTGGCCGTGCAGGCCGCCAACGGCACCAACAACTCGACCGACAAGGCCTCCCTGCAGACGGAAGTTAAGTCGCTGACCGACGAAATCGATCGCGTCGTCAAAAACACCCAGTTCAACGGCACCAATTTGTTCACCTCGGCAGCTTCCGGCGGCTTCAGCTTCCAGGTCGGCGCCAACGGCACCAGCAATGACTCAATCACCGTCAGCGGCATGGACCTGACGGCAGCCGCCAGCAAGATCGCTGCCGCCAGCGGCATCAACGTGTCCGGTGTCACTGCGGGCACCGGCCTGACCACGGTGCTCAAGTCCATCGACGATGCCATCGATGAAGTCAGCACCAATCGCGCCACCTTGGGTGCCGTGCAGAACCGCTTCACCTCGGTGATTTCCAACCTGAGTACGAGCGTGGAAAACCTGTCCGCCTCCCGCGGCCGCATCACCGACGCCGACTATGCCGAGGAAACGGCCAACCTGACCAAGGCGCAGATCCTGCAGCAGGCCGGCACGGCCATGCTGGCCCAGGCCAACTCGTTGCCGAACACGGTCCTGAGTCTTCTGAAGTAAGCCTCACAAGGTCCGCGACAAAAGGCTGGCGCAGCCCCTCCGGCTTCGCCAGCCTTCTTCACTGGCCGCATTGCAAGCCTTCACCCGATGCCTGGACAGGCATGTTTCTTGCAGCCGACATGGCAAGCCCATGGATTGAGGAGTAACGCGCATGTCCAGCAACATCACGTTTTCAGGCATCAGTTCGGGGCTGGATACCGCCACCCTGATCGACAACCTGATTTCGGCCGAACGATCAGCCAGCGACACCCGCATTTCGACGGCCACCTCGGCGGCCAACGCCAAGATCTCGGCACTCGGCTCGCTCAAGAGCAGTTTCACCTCGCTGCAGACGGCGCTGAAGACGCTGCGCTCGTCCGATACCACCCAGGCCCGCACCGTCACGACGGGCAGCGGCGCAGGTTTCACCGCGACGACCAGCGCAGGCACTGCAACCGGCAGCTACAGCATCCAGGTCAACCGGTTGGCGACCGCCGAGAAACAGATGTCGGTGATGCAGAGCGCCGACACGGCCATCGGCAATGCCGGCACGATTACCTTTACCGCAGACGACACCACGTTCGACGTCAGCGTCTCGGACACCGACACGCTGTCCACGCTGGCTAGCAAGATCAACAAGGCATCCGGGGGCAATGGCCTCAGTGCCACGGTCATCAATGTCGATGGCGGCCAGCGCCTCGTGCTGTCGGCGGCCAAGACCGGCAGCGAAGGCGCCATCACTGTCGCGAGCGCCGGCAATCCAGCGCTGACATCCGCGCTCGGCTTCACGATCACGAGCGAGGCCGCCGATGCCAAGGTGACGGTCGACGGGCAGACGCGCACATCCAGCAGCAATACCCTGACCGATCTGATCGACGGGGTGAGCCTGACCCTGACCTCGGTCGATGCCAGTGCCCATACCTTGTCCATCGGCGCCGACACCAGCAAGACCGCCAACGCCGTCTCCGCCTTCGTCACTGCCTACAACAGTGTGCTCAGCACGATGAAGACGGTGACCGCGTTCACCCCCGGCAAGCAAGGCACTGCCGGCAGCTCTTCGGCGCTGACCGGCGATGCCATGGTCCGATCGCTGCAACAGCAGCTCCGCTCCACGTTGGGCGACAGCGTGACCGACCTCAAGGCCATCGGCGTCACCATTGCAACCGACGGGCAGTTGACTGCGGACAGCACCAAGCTGACCAGCGCGCTGACCAGCAATCCGGATGCAATTTCCAGCCTATTCAGCGCCGACGGCAACCTGGGTTCGAGCCTGGACGCCACGCTGAACTCCGTGCTCGACAGCACCAATGGCCTGATCAAGCAGCGCAACGACAATCTGAATGCCACGCTGAAGGATCTGGAAGACCAGACGACCCAGCTCGATGCCCGCATGACCAAGCTCCGCGCCGTCTACACCCAGCAATACGCAGCCATGGAAGGCATCGTCACCCAGATGAAATCCATCAGCAGCTATCTGACCCAGCAGCTCAAAACGACCAGCTCGTCCAGCTCGTCCAGCAGCTCCTGATGCACGGATCCGCAGCAGCATCACCGACGTATACATGGAGCCCCTCCTGATGTCAGGCCCGTATCAACGATCCATTGCCGCCTATCGCGACAACCGCGTCAGCGGCGCCATCGAGGATGCCGATCCCCATCGGCTGGTGGCCCTGCTCCTGTCCGGCGCCCGCGAGCGCCTGAACCTGGCCCAGGCCTTCATGCACAACAGGGACATGGCGCAGAAAGGCCGCGTGATAGGCGAAACCTGCTCCATCATCGGCCACCTCAGCGGCTCGCTGGATCACGAAGCCGGCGGCGACATCGCCACCGGGCTGGCCTCGCTCTACGACTACATGCAGGTGCGACTCACCGAGGCCAATCTGCACAACGACCCCGTTCCGCTGAACGAGTGCATGACGTTGCTCGGCGAAATCGAATCGGCTTGGAATGCGATCCCGTCGGGACAACGCCACCCGGCAACCGCAGACACCACGCCATGACCTTGCCAGCGCCGCCCCGCACCCTCGAGTCGCTGTTCTCGGCCCTGGACCGGATCGACCGCATCCTGGCAAGTGATGCGCCCGAGGCTGCAGCCGCTCTCGTCGAAGCCTACGATGGCGAACTGCGTTCCTTCATGGACAGTGAAGCAGGCCGGAACGCATCGTCCCAGACGATGCAGCAACTGCTGGAACGCCAGCAGGCCATCAGCGACAGGGCCGATACGTTGTGCGACAAGAGCCGGCAGCGGCAATCGCGGCTGAACCTCGGCGGCAAGGCGGCACGTGCCTATCTGTCGCAGGGCCGGGGCTGAGCAAACCACGTCCTGTCGCGCCATCAAGCCACGGTGGCCTGCACGATCACAGACTGCTCCGGCCGCTAAAGTCGCCTCCACGGGCGCCGATATACAAGACATCCAGACGGAAAGTGCATCCGGTCAAGGCCCCGCCCAGACCGATATTGCAGCAAGCACTTCCGCCGAATCCATCGCAAGAGGATGTCACCATGTCGGCGCAGTACTACGCTTCCCAATACAAATCCAACGGCCTTGGCAGCAAGGTGCTGGAGGCCACGCCGCATCGGCTGGTGGCGATGATGCTGGAGGGGGCTTCCAGCCGCATCCGGCTGGCACTGAACAGCATCGAGCACGGTGACCGGGCCCGCAAGAGCAAGGCCATCGCCGTGGCTTGCGAGATCATCGGGCACCTGGATGCAGCCTTGGACCGCAAGGCCGGCGGCGAAGTGGCCGACAACCTGTCGTCCCTGTACCGCTACGTCCTGCTGCGCCTGACCGATGCGAACCTTCGCAACGATCCGGCCATGCTTCAGGAATCGCTCGACGTGCTGGCCCGCATCGAGTCGGCTTGGACGGCCATTGCCGTCGCCCCGATGGACCGCGACGGCAGCGCGATGTGGGGCCATGCCTGATGGAAACGCCGGTCACCCTCGCCTGTTTGTTCGCCCAGCTGGATGCGCTCCGGCAGGCACTGCAGGCAGGTGACATCAACCGGCTCGGCCGGCTCGTCGGCGAATACCGCAGCGGCATCGATGCCTTCATCGCCCTGCCTGCCCCGGTGACACCGGCCCGTTATGATGAGCTGGACCGTCTCCTCCAGGCCCATCTGCAGATGCAGGACCTTCTCAGTGCCGCACGCGGCATGATCGCCGACCACCGGCCGGCATTTCGGCGTTCCGGCCGCCCTGCGCCCATGCAGGCACGCGTGTCGCGCCCGTGATGGCACAGACAGACCCCATGCATCCGGCGGAGGCCCAGCTGTTCGGCGACGCGCTCGCATGCGAGCTGGACGTGGCGGCAAGTTTTCAGGCCGGCACGCCCTCGCCCGCCGCGCTGCAGGGCGCCATCGCCACGTTGCGCGCGGTTGCCACCATCGAGGATGCCGGCGCGCAGGCCGGCGAGGAACGTCGCGAGGCCAATCCGCCCCTGCAACGGATGGAAGCCAAGATCGACCTGATGCTCGGCCTGTTGGGCCGGCTCGTCGAACGCGACGAACCGCAGATGGCGCTGATCCCCGTCCGCTGGTCCTACAAGGGCATGCGCCTGGATCTGGCCGCGGCGGCCGAAGTGACAACGGACGCGGTCGGCACACTCAACCTGCGGCCCGCGCCATGGCTGGCCGCCGGCATCGCGTTGCCGGCCCGGGTGCTGGCCAGTGCCGATGCCGGCGACCGACACTGCCTGTGGCTGGCATTCGATTCGATGCCCGACGCATTGTCCGATGCCATGGAACGCCATCTGTTCCGCCTGCATCGACGCCAGATCGCCGCGCAGCGCGGCGCGGCGCCCTGACAACGCGGCGGTTTCCCGTCGCCGGGCCGCCGTGTCCTTCACGCGGGGCTCGCCATGCAGGCGGTAGCGGGCTATCTTTTCGGCCAGATGAACGGAAGCTGCCGCAAAAACCGATGCGCTTACTGATTGTCGACGACCACGCACTGGTGCGCGCTGGCATCGTCCGCCTGCTGCAGGGGCAGGCCGGCATCGACGCGGTCGCCGAAGCACAGGACGCGCGCCAGGCGCTGGAACAGGCGGTGACGTTCCGGCCCGACATCGTGCTGCTCGATCTTTCGCTGGCCGGCCAAAGCGGGCTGGATGCGGTCGCGCCATTGCGCAAGCTGCTGCCGCAGCTGCGCATCGTCATCATGTCCATGCACGACGATCAGGCACACGTGCGCGATGCGATGGAACGCGGCTGTTCCGGCTTCATCGTCAAGGATGCCGCACCGGTGGAACTCGAACTCGCCCTGCGCGCTGCCGCCGCCGGACAGGTGTTCCTGAGCCCGCAGGTGTCGGCCAAGATGTTCGCCCCGGCCACGCCCAAGCTCCGTCCCACCACCGGCATCGCCGCCTTGCCGCCGCGCCAGCGCGAAATCCTGCGCGAACTCGGCCGCGGCCTGAGCAGCAAGGAAATCGCCTCTGCCCTCGGCATCAGCGTCAAGACGGTGGAAACCCACCGCGCCCGCATGATGGAAACCCTTGGTTGCCGTCGCGCCAACGAATTGTTGCTGCTCGCCGCCCGCCACCTCGCTGAACTGGAATGATCCGGCGCGTGCCGCTGTCGCTTCTGGCCTGACATCGGTTTCCTGGCGTTCATCGCGGCATCCTCCTACCGCTTGTGTTTGCCGCCCCCCCCCCGCGCCACGACATCTTGTTGACGGTTTGCACGGCCAGCGACCGGCGCCGGCGGCGGCACGCGCCGGCCCGCCGTCGCAATGTAGGGAAAATACCGACACTGACGTCGGGAACACCCCTATCAAGTGCGGAAAACCCCCGATTCTGATTCCGTCACCGGCGCGGCAATGTAGCCACGTCGCCGGCACAGCCGGATTTCCGTCAGCACAGGGGTCGCCATGAAACCGACGATCAGTACCCAGCTTGGCCAGCAGCTCCACCTCACGCCGCAGCTGTTGCAGTCGATCCGCCTGTTGCAACTGGATGGTTTGCAGCTGGAGCTTGAAATCCGCCGCATGCTCGAAACCAACCCGCTGCTGGAAATCGACGAAGAGCAGCAGACCAGCGCCGAGCGCGAAACCCCCGATGCCGAGCAGGCGGCCGTGGCGGTGCTCGACGCCGCCGCTTTCGATGAACTGCCCGAGTCGTCCATGTGGGACGTGCCCAGTGCCAGCTGGCAGGACGGCGACGAAGACCGGATGCAGAACATCGCCGCCGGCGAATCCACCGACCCGCAGCTGCGCGCGCTGAACCGGCTGGCGCTGGAGCTGGACGGGCACGACCTGGACATCGCCCGCTTCTGGCTGGAACACGTCGACGATGCCGGCTATCTGGACGACAGCGCGGGCGTGCTGGCCCAGCTGGCGGCGGCGCGCTTCGACGTGCCGCCGTCGCATGCCGAGATCGTGCGCCAGCGCATCGTCCACGGCGACCCGGCCGGGCTGGCCTC
>DMID01000164.1:0-268 GCA_003449195.1 Lysobacteraceae bacterium
AGCGTGCCGCGCCACGACCAGCGCGCGTCGACACCGTGGTAGTCGGTGTCCGGCGCGACCACGCCGCCGGCATGCAGCGGGTTGGCCTGCGCGGACAGCGGGATCGACAGGAACTGGGTGATCGAGCGATGGCCGCCATAGCCGGACAGGGTGAGCTGCTGGCCATGGCCGAAGGGCTGCACGTAGCGCAGGCCGAGCTGGTTCTGCCGCACCGATTTGCGCGTGTCGTAGGCATAGGCCACCGCCGTGGCCTGGCGCGGGTTCTCGC
>DMID01000164.1:329-693 GCA_003449195.1 Lysobacteraceae bacterium
TGGCCTGGCGCGGGTTCTCGCGTACCTGCGCCTTGCCCAGGCCGAGCGGGTCCTGCGCGTCGGGCGCATCGAAGGCATTGGCCACCAGGTCCAGCTTGCCGGTTTCGCCGATGCCGAAGTCCAGCTTGAGATTGGCCGAGCGCCGCCTGGCCGCGCTGTGGTCGCGCCAGCCGTCGGTGTCGAACGTGGAAGCGGCGACGTTGTAGCCCACGTTGCCCGACTTGCCCAGCAGGCGCGCGCCGAAGGTGCGGCTGCCGTGGCTGTCCCAGGTGCTGCGCAGCAGGGTCTGCAGCGGGCCGTCGCCGTCGGCGCTCCACAGCTGCACCACGCCGCCGGAGGAATTGCCGTACAGCGCCGAGAACGG
>DMID01000164.1:917-3992 GCA_003449195.1 Lysobacteraceae bacterium
CACGCCGGGCAGGCCGGCCAAATCCTCGGACAGGCTGATGCCGGCGCGGTCGGAATCCTCGCCCAGCCCCACCACGTCCACCGACGCCGGCAGGTCGAACGCGGGCACGCCCTGCAGGCGCGCGGTGACGACCACGCGGTCCAGCGTGGTGACGGAAGGCGGGGCGGCGGCCGCGTCCTGCGCCAGGGCGGGCACGGCATGCAGGCAGGCCAGGGCAAGCGGGCAAAGGGAAATGCGCTTCATCGGTACGGGGACATCGTCACGCCCGCGGTCGCGGGCCGGGCGCCCATGCTAGCGGCTTGCCGTGAATCCGCCCCGGAACACTGCGTTGTCGTCCGCGCCCGGCCCCTAGCCGCCCAGCCGCGCAAGCCCGGCCTGCGCCGGGGCATAGTCGCCGCAGGCACGGTAGAACTCGCGCGCTTGTTCGGACATACCCGAGCATTCCAGGATCACCCCGATGTTGTGCCGGGCCTTGAACGAATCCACGCCGTCCTTGCGCCCGGGCGGCATGCGCGTGCAGTGCACGAACAGGTCCACCGCTTCCTGCAGGCGGCCGGCGTTCATCAGCGCGGAGGCCTTGAGGAAGGCGAAATCGGTGGACGGAAAATCCGGTGCCGATTCGACCAGCCGCAGCGCGCCGGCGTGGTCTCCGTGGTTGATCAAGGCGTAGCCCAGGGTTTCCACCAGGTCTTCCACGTATTCCAGCCGCATGTCCGGCGCGGCCTGCAATGCCTGCTCGAAGCTGTCGATGGCGGCGGCGTAATCGCGTTGCAGGTAGCGGCTCTTGCCGAGCTGGTACAGCAGATAGGGGTCGTGCGGCGCGCGTTCCAGCGCGCGTTCGAGCAGGACGACATTGCGCGCCACCTTGCCGGTCGCGGCCAGCACCGCATCGCGGTAGCCGGCATGATCGAGTACCAGCGGCACGAGGAACGAAACGTCCGCTGCGCCTGCACCGCCGCGCGCGACCACCTGCTCGTGGATGGAGCCGGCATAACGATGGCGCGAACGCCGGAACAGGCGGCGGATGTGCTCGCGCATCGTCACGCTGCCGCCGTACTCGTCGATCGGATTGAGCCGCTCCACCCGGCCGACGCCGTCAGGATGCGCCCACAAGGCCGCGGCCAGAGCCTCCGCATCGATCCGTGCCAGCCGCTCGTCGGCATCCACCACCAGCACCCAGTCGTGGCGGGCGTGTTCGAGCGATGCGTTGCGCGCGGCGGCGAAGTCGTCGACCCACGCGAAGTCGAACACCCGGGCCCCGTGCTTCCGGGCGATGGCCGCACTGTCGTCGGCCGAGCCGGTATCCAGCACCACGATGTCGTCGAAGTGCGGCACCAGCGTGGCCAGCGTGGCCTCCAGACAACGCGCCTCGTCCTTGACGATCATGCACACGGAAACGGGGAGACGGGACATGCGGTGCCATGACGGGAATCCGAATGCGACAAGCCTAGCCTGCAGCGCGGACCGCGGTAACCCGGCCCGTCGCACCGCTACACGTCGCCGTCGTCCCGCCAGCCTTCGCCGCTGCCCCGTTGCAGCACCATGTCGCCCGCGCGCAGCTGGCCGGCGGGGATGTCCGCGCTACCGGACAGGCGGGCGTAGATCGGCGAAAAATCGGCGGCGGTGGCTGCCATCAGCTGCTCGAAACCGTCGATGACGAAGTAGCTCTTCTGGAAGCTGTCGATGCGGTAGCGGGTGCGCATGATCCGCTCCAGCTCGAAGCCGATCCGGTTGGGTGCGGCCGATGCCAGCGCGTGCAGCGATTCGCCCTTCGATGACACGATGCCGGCGCCGTAGATGCGCAGCCCGGCCGGGGTGACGATCAGGCCGAATTCCACCGTGTACCAGTACAGCCGGGTCAGCCGCTGCAAGGCCTCCGCGCCGAGAGCGTGCGCCTTCAGCCCGCCGCGGCCATAGGCCTGCATGTAGTCGGCGAACACCGGGTCCATCAGCAGCGGCACGTGGCCGAACAGGTCGTGGAACAGGTCCGGCTCGGCGATGTAGTCGATCTGTTCCGGGCGGCGGATCCACCACGTCACCGGGAAACGGCGATGGGCGAGGTGATCGAAGAAATCCAGCTCCGGCAGCAGGCCTTCCACGCCGACGATGCGCCAGCCGGTGGCGGCGCCCAGCGCGTCGTTCAACGGCTCGAAGCGCGGGATGCGCTGCGCGTCCATGCCCATCGCATCCTGCGCGGCGAGGAATTCGTCGCAGGCGCGGCCTGCCAGCAATTCACGCTGGCGGCGGTACAGCGTGCCCCAGGTGGCATGGTCGGCGGCGCCGTAGTCCTGCCACGGCTGCTCCACCACGGCCGTGGTGTAGACCGGCACGTAGCCCTTGTCGCTGGGCAGGCGTTCGACGCGGCGGGCAGTGACAGGCATGGCGGCGGAACCGTTCGGAAGCGTGGGTCCATGCTAGCGGCGAGTCCACGCAACGGGCTTGCAAAGTTGCGCCATATGCCGGCCTTGACGCAATCTTGTTGCACGAAATTGCTTGCGTATGGCAACAATGACCGAAACCGTCGCCCTCGACCGCATCGACCTGCGCCTGCTGGCCCTGCTGCAGAAGCAGGGCCGCACGCCCAATTCCGAGATCGCCGCACAGGTGAACCTGTCGCCCTCGGCCTGCCTGCGGCGCATCCAGCGGCTGGAGGCCGAAGGCGTGATCGGCGGCTATGCGGCCTGGCTGCGGCCGCAGGCACTCGGGCTGGGGCTGCAGGCCTTCGTGCGCGTGCAGCTGGAAAAACACGGCCAGCACACGATGGAGCCGTTCGCGCAGGCGGTGCAGGACTGGGACGAGGTGGTGGCCTGCCACGCGCTGACCGGCGACATGGACTACCTGCTGCACGTGGTGGTGCCGGACCTGGACCGGTTCTCGGCCTTCCTGCTGGACAAGCTGCTCAATTCCGCCGGCGTGGCCGACGTCAATTCCAGCTTCGTGCTGCGCACGGTCAAGCAGACCGGCGCGATGCCGCTGGCGCATCTGGCATGAGCACTCGGCCCGTCAGCGTGCCAGGCCCGTGGGAACGCCGCCTGCTGTGGTGGGGCATGCTGGCCGCGCTGCTGGCATCCGGCA
>DMID01000188.1 GCA_003449195.1 Lysobacteraceae bacterium
GCCGACGCGCTGGCCGACACCCTCGGCGAACCGGCCCGCGTGTCCAGCCGCTACTGGGAAGACCTGCCGGCGCTGGGCGACTTCGACCTGATCGTCAACGCCACCTCGGCCGCGCGCGGCGACGCGCCCGGTTTCGAACTGCCGTTCGCGCTGGCCAACCGCCGCACGCTGGCGGTGGACCTCAACTATGGCGAAGCGGCGGTGCCCTTTCTCGCATGGGCGCGTGCGGCCGAATGCCGCAACTGCATCGACGGGCTGGGCATGCTGGTGGAACAGGCGGCGGAAAGCTTCCTGCTCTGGCACGGCACCCGCCCGGAAACCGATGCCGTCTACGACGAACTGCGCCAGCGCAAGCCCGTGCTGGTGACGGCGGACTGAGGC
Source organism: Lysobacteraceae bacterium (assembly GCA_003449195.1). Taxonomy (GTDB): domain Bacteria; phylum Pseudomonadota; class Gammaproteobacteria; order Xanthomonadales; family Xanthomonadaceae; genus Xanthomonas_B. The sequence goes on from DMID01000188.1 coordinate 382, forward strand.
GTACCGACGAGGCTCGCAATGGCAACGGGCCGGATCACACGATCCACGCGATCCGGCCCGCCTTGCCTCGCGGAAATTGCCTATGCCGGCTCAGGCCAGCTTGCCGATCCAGGCCGGAGCCACCGCCGTGCCGAGGCCGGCGCCGTAGCCGAGATAGATGTTCAGGCCGGCCAGCGGCTCCAGATAACGCGCGTTCTTCAACGCGCCGGCATCCACCGGCTTGAAGCCGATGCTGTCGATCAGCGCGGCCACGGTCTGCTTGCCGCGCTCGCTGTCGCCCGCGTAGAACACCTGCGCGGTCTGGCCATCGGCCAGCGTCGGGCCATTGGCCAGCACTTGCGCAAACAGGGTATTGAAGGCCTTGACCACGTCCACGCCAGGCAGCGCCTTGGCGATCTGCTCGGCGGCCGAGGTGTCGAAGCCGAGGGTCAGGCCCATGTAGTCGGCAGTCAGCGGGTTGGTGATGTCCACCACGATGCGCCCGGACAGGTCGCCCAGCGCCTGCAGCGCGGGCACGGCATCATCGTAGCCGGTGGCGGCGATGACGACCTGGGCATCGCCCAGCGCTTCGGCGGCCGGCGCGGCCACCACACCGGGGTATTGGTCGGCCAGGGCGCGTGCCTTGTCCAGGTTGCGCGCGGTGACGCGGATGCGATGACCGGCGGCGGAAAATTGCTTGACCAGTGCCGAGCCCATGTTGCCGGTACCGATGAGGGTGATGTTCATGCAATTGCTCCTGTGTGATCCGGAAAGGGCGCTGCAAATGGCGCCACGGGGAGCAATCTATTCTTGCGATGCAAGATCAGAAACACACTATTTGTAAATTTTTTATTTCTGATATTGAATCAATCAGGCGGTGACCGAATTTGCTCCACCTGTCCGCCGCGCATCGACAGGCAGCACATCGCTTCCGCTTGCCGTGCCGACGCACACCCGGTTGCGCCCCGCCGCCTTGGCAGCGTAAAGCGCGGCGTCGGCGCGGCCGAGCACCTGCTCGGCATCCTGATCGCCCGAGGCCACCGTGGCGATGCCAATGCTTACCGTGACCGGCACGTTGCCCGGCGCATCGGGTGCAGACTGGACCGCCTGACGCAGGCGTTCGGCAACATGTCCGGCTTCTTCCACGCCTGTCCCGTCGGCCAGCACCACCACGAACTCCTCGCCGCCGGTGCGGCCCATCGCATCGCCCGGGCGCAGGCCCTCGGCAAGCGTCCTTGCGACATTGACCAGCACGGCATCGCCCGCCGCATGGCCGTGCCTGTCGTTGATCGACTTGAAATGGTCCAGGTCCAGCTGAAGCAGGCTGAACGTCTGCGCCCGCTGCTGCCAGTCCCGCCACCGCGAAGCCAGCACGCCGGCGATGCCGCGCCGGTTCAGCACGCGGGTCAAGGCATCGTGGCGGGTGAGGTATTCCAGGTCGCTCATCAGCAGGCGCACCATCGCGTAGGCCATCACGCCATTGACCACGCTGAGGCCGAAGATCGCGAAATAGGCGAACTGCACCGACCACGACGAACCGGCTTCGGGCCGGATCGTCCACATGTCCAGCAAAGCCCCGATGCCGCGCAGCAGCACCGTGCCGGCGGAGAGCCCCGCCACGACCAGCACGAACCACGCCACGGCGCGATCCTCGCGCCGGCGCAAGGCCTGGAATGCATGCCATCCGCAGCGGCCGACAAACCATGCCAACACGCACAACTGGACGCCGTATTCATGGCCTTGCAGCGCCGGCCACACGCTCATCGCGATTAGGCCGGGCACCACCACGGCCAGCACCGCGCCGGCTTCGCGCAAGGGCGGGGCCGGTTGCAGCAGATGGCGCGCGCCATTCCACATCGCCACGAACGAGGTCACCACCAACGCATCGGACATGCCGTTCAGCAGCCACCGCGGCCCGTCGCCGCCGCGCAGGCACATCAGGAAAAGTGCCAGCGACATCATCAGGTTGAAGCCGCCCATCCACAGCAGCGCGCGCCGATACTGCTCGTAGGTCCGCGATGCCAGCAGCCACAGACACCCGAACAACAGCATCTGCATGGCGATCATCAGCCACAAGGATTGTGCCTGGCTCATCCGCTGACCCGTCCCCTTTCAGCACCTGCACAAGCACCATACCAGCCCGGATGGGGCTCCCCCAGCCGTCGCCGGAGGCGCCGGCGCGGGGAGGAATTCCTCAGCCTTCCAGCAGCTCGCGGTTGCGCACCGCGCCCTTGTCGGCACTGGTGGCGAGCAACGCATAGGCCTTCAGCGCGAGGCTGACCTTGCGCGGGCGCGGCTGCGCGGGCTTCCAGCCGAGGCGATCCTGCGCGTCGCGGCGCGCGGCCACCTCCCCCGCCGGCACCCGCAGCTCCATCCGGCGCGCCCGGGTGTCGATGCGGGTGGGGGTGCCCGCGC
>DMID01000266.1 GCA_003449195.1 Lysobacteraceae bacterium
TACGACCAGGCCGTCGCCGCGCGCGATGCCCTGCGCGCGCAATTGCAGGCCGCACAGCGCGGCGTCGACGTGGCCGGGCGCTCGTTGACCATCGCCGACAACGGCGTGGACAACACCATCGTGCGCGCGCCGTTTGCCGGCGTGGTCACGGCCAAGGCCGCGCAGCCGGGCGAGATCGTCTCGCCGCTGGCCACCGGCGGCTTCACCCGCACCGGCATCGGCACCATCGTCGACATGGACTCGCTGGAAGTGGAAGTGGACGTCGGCGAGGCCTACATCGGCCGCGTGCAGGCGAAGATGCCGGCCGAAGTGGTGCTCAACGCGTATCCGGACTGGCACATCCCGGCCGAGGTGATCGCGATCATCCCCGCCGCCGACCGCGGCAAGGCCACGGTCAAGGTGCGCGTGGCGATGAAGGTGAAGGATGCGCGCATCGTGCCGGACATGGGCGTGCGGGTGAGCTTCCTGGAAAAGCCGCGCGAGGCGAAGGACGACAAGCCGCAAGGCGTGCGCGTGCCGGCAGCGGCGCTGGCGCAGCGCGACGGAAAGACCGTGGCCTTCAGCGTCGGCGAGGACGGCAAGGTGGCCATGCATGCGGTGTCCACCGGCATCGACATGGGCAAGGACAAGCAGGTGCTGTCCGGACTTGCCGCAGGCCAGAGCGTGGTGCTCGACCCGCCGGCTTCGCTGAAGGACGGCAATGCCGTCGTCGAAACCGGCGACGAGGCCACGCCATGACCGCCCATCTCGAAGTGACGCAGGAAGCCGGCCGCGCGTTCTTCTCGGCCCCGCCCGCCGGGCCGCTGGTGATGCTCAACCTGCTGCGCTTCCGCGCGGTGGCCGATTACGCCGCGCATCCGCAGCTGGCTCCGCCCGCGCCGATCAGCGGCGAGGAGGCCTACCGCCGCTACGTGGCGCACACCGCGCCCTTCCTCGAAAAATCGGGCGGCGAGGTGTTGTTCATCGGCCATGCGCGGGCCTTCCTGATCGGGCCGGAAAGCGAGCGCTGGGATGCGGCGATGCTGGTGCGCCAGCGCGATGCGCAGGCCTTCCTCGCCTTCGCGTCCGACCCGGCCTGCATGGCCGGCATCGGCCACCGCGTGGCGGCGCTGGAGGATTCGCGCCTGTTGCCGTTGACCGAAGGTTTCTGAGGCACCTTGGCTTCACGCAAGACCGTCGCATCGCTGCAAATCCGTGCACCGCCGGACGCCCCGCATCCGGCAGCCCGCACCGGCCCGCCGGCGCGGCCGGACCGTCACGCCCTGCCATCCACGCTTTTCCGAGGACACCGAACATGACCGCTCTCGTCAGCCTGCGCGACATCGTCAAGACCTACCGGCGCGGACCGGAAACCGTGCAGGTGCTGCACGGCATCGACCTGGACATCGAGCGCGGCGATTTCGTCGCGCTGATGGGCCCGTCCGGTTCGGGCAAGACCACGCTGCTCAACCTGATCGGCGGGCTGGACACGCCGACCTCCGGCGAAATCGAGATCGAAGGCGAACGCATCGACCGCATGGGCGCCGGCCAGCTGGCGCACTGGCGCAGCCGCCACGTCGGCTTCGTGTTCCAGTTCTACAACCTGATGCCGATGCTGAGCGCGCAGAAGAATGTCGAACTGCCGCTGCTGCTGACCGACCTGCACGCCGCCGAGCGCAAGCGCCGCGCGCAGATCGCGCTGACCCTGGTGGGTCTGGCCGAACGCGCCAGCCACCGCCCCAACGAGCTGTCAGGCGGCCAGCAGCAGCGCGTGGCCATCGCCCGCGCGATCGTCTCCGACCCCACTTTCCTGATTTGCGACGAGCCCACCGGCGATCTGGACCGCCAATCCGCCGAGGACGTGCTGAGCCTGCTGCAACTGCTCAACCGCGAGCACGGCAAGACCATCGTGATGGTCACCCACGACCCGAAGGCCGCCGAGTACGCCAGCCACACCGTGCATCTGGACAAGGGCGAGCTGGCCGATGCGCCGGCCGCGCACTGAGGCGAGGACACGGCCATGAAATATTTCCCGTTGATCTGGGCCCAGCTGTTCCGCAGCCGCACGCGCACGCTGCTGACGCTGCTGTCGGTGATCACCGCGTTCATGCTGTTCGGCATGCTCGACGCGGTACGCGTGGCCTTCAATTCCGGCGGCAGCGTGGACGGTGCCAACCGGCTGGTGGTGGCTTCGCGGCTGTCGATCACGCAGACCCTGCCGGTCAACCTGCGCGACCGCATCGCCGCCGTGCCCGGCGTGCGCGACGCCACCTACGCGATGTGGTTCGGCGGCATCTACCGTGACCCGAAGAACTTCTTCGCCAACTACTCGGTGGCGCCCAACTTTTTCGACGTGTACCGCAACTACGAGATCCCGGCCGATCAGCTGGCCGCGTTCAAGGCCACTCGCAGCGGCGCGGTGGTCGGCGAGGCGCTGGCGAAGGAATTCGGCTGGAAGCTCGGCGACACCATCCCGCTGCAGGCCACCATCTTCCCGCGCAGCGGCAGCAACGACTGGCCGCTGCAACTGGTGGGCATCTTCCGCGCGAGGGACCGCAGCACGGCCAACAACGAGGAGCGCCAGCTGATGATGAACTGGAGCTACTTCGACGAATCCAACGATTACATCAAGAGCAAGGTGAGCTGGTTCACGGTGGCGCTGGACAACCCGGCACACGCCTCGCGCGTGGCGCAGGCGATCGACGCGCTGTCGGCCAACTCCGACCACGAGACCAAGAGCCAGACCGAATCGGCGTTCCAGCAGGCTTTCGCCAAGCAGTTTGCCGACATCGGCATGATCGTCACCTCGATCATGGGCGCGGTGTTCTTCACCCTGCTGCTGCTCACCGGCAACAC
>DMID01000118.1:0-1978 GCA_003449195.1 Lysobacteraceae bacterium
TGTCCAGCGACTGGCGCAGGCCGAACGCGGCGCCGCGCTGTGCCTGTGGCGTCATGTCGGCGATCAGCGCATCGCGCGGCGCGCCGCGGATGCCCTTGCCGATGCGGTCGATGAAGCGTGCCGCCACCACCCCGCCCAGCGAAGTGGCCAGCGGGAACATCGGCTTGGTCAGCGCGGCCAGCCCGTAACCGAGCGCGACAAGGAACTTGCGCCGGCCCAGCCAGTCCGACAGCGCCCCGGAAAACACCTTGCCGATGGCCGCGGTGGCCTCGGCGATGCCCTCGATCACCCCCACCGCCAGGGTCGAGGCTCCCAGCGCGGTGACCAGATACACCGGCAGCAGCGCATGGATCATCTCCGAGGACACGTCCATCAGCAGGGACACCAGCCCCAGCGCCCAGATGCCGGCGGGCAGGCGCTTCATCGACGGCCCCGGCCTGGCCCGGATACGGCGAGCCACGGCGATGGTGTGGAGGCGATGCAGGCCATGGCGGTTCCCGGCGGGTACGGGCGGCTATCTCTGCCGCGACTCGATCAAGTCGAGATTGCGCACCAGCTTGCGCGAAAGTTCGTCGGAAATCCGCCCCCTGCGGGCCAGCCGGAACACTTCCTCGCGCTCGGCGGTCAGCCCGGCCGAACGCAGCTGGCGGTAAGCCATCTCCATGCGCCGGATCTTGGCGGGGTTGTCGTCCGGGCCTTCGCCGCGTTCGAGCTTGCGCTGGTACAGCAGGCTCACCCGCGCGGCGGCATCGTTGTAGAGCTGCACGTTCTCGGTGGCCTGGTTCTGCACCAGCTTCTGCCGCACCTGCTCGACCGCCACCAGCGCCGCCTTGGCCGAACGCTTGCGCGCCAGGTCCTCTTCTTTCTCCTCTTCCGGGTCGGCCGGGAAAACCATGCCCTTGAGCAGGCGCGGCAACAGCAGGCTGGCGCTGAGCAGCGACACCAGGATCACCGCGGCGGCGAGGAAGATCACCAGCGGACGCGCCGGGAACGCCTCGCCCGATGGCAGCAACAGCGGCAGCGTCAGCACGCCGGCCAGGGTGATGGCACCGCGCACGCCGGCCACCGACGCGGCCAGGATCACGCGCCCGGACGGGATCGCCTGGCGCGTGTCGCCGCCGCCGATCAGCTTCACCCGCAGCACGTTCCAACGCAGCGACAACCACACCCACAGCAAGCGCAGCAGCACCAGCCCGACGTTGATCGCCAGCGCGTACACCGCCAGCCACCAGTAGCTGTGCCCGGCCGCGTGCATGAAATCCACCGCGCGCTCGACGATGCCCGGCAACTGCTCGCCCAGCAGCACGAACATGATGCCGTTGAAGCTGAACTGCAGCGTGTTCCATACCGCCGTGCGCTGCACGCGCATGCTGCCGCTGGTGCGGCCGGACAGCTCGACGTAGCTCATCGTGATGCCGGCGGCCACCGCGGCGAGGATGCCGGAGGCGTTGATCTCTTCGGCCAGCAGGTAGGCCGCGAACGGGATCAGCAGGTTGACCAGCAAGGCCGCGCCGGGCTCCTCGCCGAAGCGCCGCCACAACAGCCGCTGCAATACCGACACGCCCATCGTCGCCGCCACGCCCACCGCCAGACCGGCCAGCGCCACCCACAGGAACGACAGCGAGGCCGTAGCCAGCGAAAAAGTGCCGGTCATCACCGCCGCCACCGCGAAGCGGAAGCACACCAGGCCCGACGCATCGTTGAGCAGCGACTCGCCTTCCAGGATGTGCATCAGCCGCTTGGGGATGGGCGCACGCGAGGCGATCGCGCCCACCGCCACCGGATCGGTCGGCGACACGATCGCGGCCAGCGCAAAGGCCACCGCCAGCGGCATCGTCGGGATCATCCAGTGGATCAGGAAACCGGCGCCGAGCACGGTGAAGATCACCAGGCCGAAGGCGAGTTCGAGAATCGCGCCCTTGTCGCGGAACAGGCCCTGCTTGGGGATGCGCCAGCCGTCCAGGAACAGCAGCGGCGG
>DMID01000118.1:2017-2705 GCA_003449195.1 Lysobacteraceae bacterium
CGCGCCGGCGATGACCGCGCCGAGGCCGATCTGCACCAGCGGCAAGGGCAGCGAGAACGGGATGACTCTGACGAGGTAGCCGCTGATGGCGACCGCCACCAGCATGGCCAGGACGACTTCGATCGTGTGCATTCGGATTCCGCAGGCGCGATGCCGGGCATTGCGCCTGCGGCATCAGTGATGCCTTGAAACCTACCACACGCATCCGCGCGCGTGCCCCGGCGGACTGAATTTGCGATCCATCGGCGCAAGGCCGGCGGCGGACACCGCCGGGCCGCATGCGTCGTCTGCCGATATCCGCACGGCGTGCCTGCCTGGTGCATCCGGCCTGCGGACCTGCGCGCAGGCCGCCTGCGGCCTCATTCCAGCCGCAAGGTCTGGCCGAGCCACGTGGCGAAATCATCGGCCATCGCCGGCGTCAGCTCGTGGTCGGCGTCGTAGCTGCGCAGTTCGTGGCTCACGCCGAAATGCGTCAGGCGCGCATCGGAACGCTCGGCCAGCGCATGCGGCAACTTGCCGTCGCGGCGGCCATGAATGACCAACGCGCGCAGCCCGTGCGCGCCGACGTCGGCCGGCACCAGCGGCTCGATCTCCGGCAGGATGCGTCCGGACAGGATGGCAAAGCCCGCCACGCTGGCCGGCGAGGTCAGGCCGACGCTGGCGCTCATGATGCCGCCCTGGCTGAAAC
>DMID01000044.1:0-305 GCA_003449195.1 Lysobacteraceae bacterium
AGTGCGCGGCCGATGACCTCCGGCGCCACGCCCAGTTGCCAGCCCACCGCCGAAGCGGCCAGCGCGTTGAGCACGTTGTGACGGCCCGGCAGCGCCAGCGTCACCGGCAAGCGGGTGCCATCGGGCAGGCACAGGGTGAAGCGCATGCGCGCGCCTTCCTGCTCCACGTCCTCGGCGCGCACGTCGGCCTGTGCACTGGTGCCGTAGGTCATCACGTGGCGCGGCGTGTGTGCGGCCAGCGCGGCCACCTCGGGGTCGTCGATGCACAGCACCGCCAGCCCGTAGAACGGCAGGCGCTGCAGGAA
>DMID01000044.1:456-3064 GCA_003449195.1 Lysobacteraceae bacterium
CGAAGTCGTTGCCGTAGTTCTCCAGATGGTCCGCGTCGATGTTGGTGATGGTGGCCACCAGCGGGCTCAGGCGCAGGAAGCTGCCGTCGCTCTCGTCGGCTTCGGCCACCAGCCACTGCCCGCCGCCGAGCTTGGCGTTGGCACCGGCAGCCAGCAGCTGCCCGCCGATCACGAAGGTCGGGTCCAGCCCGGCTTCGCTGAGCACGGCCGCGGTCAGGCTGGTGGTGGTGGTCTTGCCGTGGGTGCCGGCCACCGCCAGCGTGGCGCGGCCCGGCAGCACCTGTTCGGCCAGCCACTGCGCGCCGGAGGTGTAGCGGCGGCCGTCGTCCAGCACCGCTTCCACCGCCGGGTTGCCGCGCGAGAGCGCATTGCCGATCACCACCGCATCGCAGTCGCGGCCGATGTTGCCGGCCAGGTAGCCCTGTTTCAGTGCGATGCCGAGGGTTTCCAGCTGGGTGGACATCGGCGGGGAGATCGCCTGGTCGCTGCCTTCGACCTCGTGCCCGAGTTCGCGTGCCAGCGCCGCCACGCCGCCCATGAAGGTACCGGCGATTCCGAGAATGTGGATCTTGCTCATGCGTCGATTGTCGCCCAAATGGCCAAGCCGCCGATATGGCCGCTGCCGGCGCATGCGCGACGACGACCGAACGCCTCGCCGGAGACACCACCCCGGAAACGCGGACGCCCCGCGGTGGGCGGGGCGTCCGGGAGATTCGGCTTGCCGAGCAAAACGCCGGCGTGCCGACGCTTCAGCGCTTCAGGGCGCGCTTGAGACGCTCGGTGACTTCGTCCAGCTCGCCGACGCCGTCGACGACCTGCAACTGGCCGCGCGCGGCATAGAAATCGGCCACCGGCGCGGTCTGCTCGGCGTACACCTTCAGGCGGTCGCGCACGACCTCGGGGTTGTCGTCCTTGCGGCCTTCGGCCTTGAAGCGGATTTCGCAGCGCGCCACGATCGCCTCGTTCGGCACTTCGAGCTTGATCACCGCCTCGAGCGGCTTGCCGATCTCGGCCAGCAGGTCGGTCAGCGCCTGTGCCTGCTTCACGTTGCGCGGATAGCCGTCGAGGATGAAGCCGTTGGCCGCATCGGCCTGCGCCAGACGTTCCTGGATGATGCCCAGCAGGATGTCGTCGGACACCAGCTGGCCGGCTTCCATCACCGCCTTGGCCTTCAGGCCGATCGGGGTGCCGGCGGCCACCGCGGCGCGCAGCATGTCGCCGGTGGAAATGTGCGGAACCTTCAGGAACTCCTTCAAACGCACCGCTTGGGTGCCCTTGCCCGAACCGGGTGGGCCGAGTAGAACCAGACGCATAGATCACTCCTGAAGAAGAAACACCGGGGCGGCAATGCAAGCACCGGACAGGCCGGCATGACGCACCGCCGCATGCCCTCAAGCTTAACGCATCCGGGTCCGCGCCCGATGTTTCCGCCCGTGGAGGGGCATGCGACGATGGTGCAAGGCAAACTGCTGTACGCCCAGTCCGGCGGGGTCACCGCCGTCATCAACGCCACCGCTTCGGCGGTGCTGGCCGAGGCCCGCGCGCAGGGGGTGAAAGTGCTGGCCGCGCGCAACGGCATCCTCGGCGCACTGCGCGAAGACCTGATCGATGCATCGAAGGAATCGGCGGCCACCGTGCGCGCACTGGCGCACACGCCGGGCGGCGCGTTCGGCTCCTGCCGGGTCAAGCTGAAATCGGTCGAGGCCGACCGCGCGAAATACGAGCGTCTGCTCGACGTGCTGGCCGCGCACGACGTGCGCTGGTTCCTCTACAACGGCGGCAACGACTCGGCCGACACGGCGCTGAAGGTGTCCGGGCTGGCGGCCGAATTCGGCTACCCGCTGACCTGCATCGGCGTGCCCAAGACCATCGACAATGATCTGGCCGTCACCGACTGCTGCCCGGGTTTCGGCTCGGCCGCCAAGTACACGGCCGTGTCCGTGCGCGAAGCGGCGCTGGACGTGATGGCGATGGCCGAAACCTCGACCAAGGTGTTCGTGTACGAGGTCATGGGCCGTCACGCCGGCTGGCTGGCCGCCGCTGCGGGCCTGGCAGGCGATACCCCCGAGCAGGCGCCGCAGATCATCCTGTTCCCCGAACGCGCCTACGACGAAGTCGCCTTCCTCTCCCGCGTGCAGCAGGTAGTGGCGCGCGTGGGCTGGTGCGTGGTGGTGGCCAGCGAAGGCATCCGCGATGCCGACGGGCGCTTCGTCGCCGAATCCGGTGCCGGCACCGATGCTTTCGGCCATGCCCAGCTCGGCGGCGTGGCCGCGCATCTGGCCGGGCGGGTCAAGGATGCGCTCGGGCTGAAGGTGCACTGGGCCGTGCCGGACTACCTGCAACGTTCGGCCCGCCACGTGGCCTCGAAGACCGATTGGGAACAGGCGCAGGCGGTCGGCCGCGCGGCGGTGAAACTGGCACTGGCCGGGCGCAACGCGACGATGCCGGTGATCGTGCGCACGTCCGATGCGCCGTACCGCTGGAAGATCGAGGCCGCACCGCTGGCGAAAGTGGCCAATCGCGAGAAAAAACTGCCGGCCGGCTTCATCCGCCGCGACGGTTTCGGCATCACCGCCGCCGCACGGCGCTACCTGCAGCCGCTGATCCG
>DMID01000044.1:3222-3388 GCA_003449195.1 Lysobacteraceae bacterium
GCCGGTGCCGCGCACCTTGCCGGCGTGGCCGTGACCGGCCGCATTCAAGGGCCGCAGCGCCCTTGCACTGCCTGCTCCAGCGCATAGGCCGGCAAGGCGGCCAGCCGGCCGGCTGCCGCCTTGGCCTGCGCCTCTTCCAGATAGATCCGCGAGCGGCCCTGCGCAT
>DMID01000090.1:0-526 GCA_003449195.1 Lysobacteraceae bacterium
CTGGCCGGCATCGGCGGCGGCACGTGGTGGCAGCTCGAACGCGCCCGCGGCGCGCACCCGGATGCCGCCGTGGACGGGGTGCGCGCGGTGCTGAAGGTGCTGGTGGTGTTCGCGCTGGTCACGCCGTTCTTTTCGTTGTTCGACCAGAAAGCCTCCACCTGGGTGCTGCAGGGGCAGCAGATGGCCAAGCCCGAGTGGTTCAGCGCCTCGCAGATGCAGGCCCTGAACCCGGCGCTGGTGATGCTGCTGATCCCGTTCAACAACCTCGTGCTGTATCCATTGCTGCGCCGGCGGGGACACGAGCCGACGGCACTGCGGCGGATGACGGTGGGCATCGCCTTCAGCGGCTTGGCCTGGATCGCGGCCGGCATGCTGCAGGTGGTGATGGACGGCGGCGATGCGCTGTCCATCGTCTGGCAGGTCCTGCCTTACGTGCTGCTGACCTTCGGCGAAGTGCTGGTGTCCACCACCGGGCTGGAATTTGCCTACAGCCAGGCGCCGGCTTCGATGAAGGGCGTGGTGATGA
>DMID01000090.1:595-2561 GCA_003449195.1 Lysobacteraceae bacterium
CTTCTTCGCCGGCTTCGCGCTGCTGGCGGCGCTGGCATTCGGCTGGAATGCACGGCGCTACCGGATGACCGACAATTACCGTTTAGCCTGAGGAGTCGCGCCGTGCCGATCGTCACCATCGCCTTGATCGCCATCACTTGCGGGGTGTCGTGGATGGCCTTCGACAAGCGTTCGCTGGCCGACCGGCTGGTCCTGTGGCCGCCGGCCCTCGAGCGCAGGCACGAATACTGGCGGCTGGTCAGCTACGGCTTCGTGCATGCCGATATCGGCCATCTGGCCTTCAACATGATCACGTTGTTCTTTTTCGGCCGCGAGATCGAGCGGGTGATGGCCGGCGTCACCGGCAGCTGGCTGACTTATCCGCTGTTCTATCTGGCGGCGCTGGCGGTGTCGATCCTGCCCAGCTACCTCAAGCATCGCCACGACGCCAATTACGTCAGCCTCGGCGCGTCGGGTGCGGTCACCGCAGTGCTGTTCGCCTTCATCCTGCTGGCGCCGTGGACGCTGATCTTCGTGTTCTTCATTCCGGTGCCGGCGATCATCTATGCGGTGTTCTATGTCGGCTACAGCCTGTGGATGGACAGGCGCGGCGGCGACCGCATCAATCACAGCGCGCACTTGTCCGGTGCCGCGTTCGGCGTGCTGTTCATGGTGATGATGGCGCCGGAGGTGACGGGCATTTTCTGGCGGCAATTGATGTCGCCGCGTTTCGGCTGAACGCGCCTCAACTTTCATTCCCGCCGGCCGATATTTCGAACGACCGCATTCCGGGATGCGAGGGGATGGGGTGCCAGATGTTGTTCGATTCGGAAAAGCGCGGTGCGGCTCTGGAAGCCGCGTTCGAGGCGGTACTGCGTGGTGGCGAGGGCAAGTGGCCAGTCGGCGACACCCAGGCGCGGGTGCTGCGCCGGTATGCGGAGCGTTTGAAGGTCGTTGAAACGGCGAAAGCCGAAGCCGAGCAGGCATTGGCGTCGATGCGTGCGGAGCGCGACGGCATCCAGGTGCGCTTCGAGCTGATCACCTCGTGTACCGCTGATGGCCTGTGGGACATGAACGTGGTCGCAGGCGACCCGCTCAATCCGAACAACGAGATCTGGTGGTCTCCGCAGTTCCGCCGGTTGCTGGGTTTCGAGACCGAGGCCGAATTTCCGAACCGGCTGGAAAGCCTGACCGAACGTCTGCATCCGGAGGACGGGCCTGCCCAGTTGGCGCAGTTGGTGGCCCACATCAATGATCGTAGCGGCAATACGCCTACGACGTGCGTTATCGCATCAAGGTGCGCAGCGGCGAATACCGCTGGTTCCATGCTTTGGGAGCGACCCGCAGGACCGCCGATGGCACGCCGCTTCGGGTGGCCGGTTCGCTGGCGGACATTACCAAGCAGCTCGACCGCGAGCGCGACCTGGATATCACGCTGACCCGGTTCGAGCTGGGCTCGGCCATGCTCAACGATGGCTTGTGGGACATGAGCGTGCTGGCGGGCGATCCGCTCAATCCGAAAAACGAGTTCTGGTGGTCGCAACAGTTCCGGACCTTGCTGGGTTTCGAGAGCGAAGCGGATTTCCCCAACGTGCTCGAAAGCTGGGTATCGCAGCTGCATCCGGAAGACAAAGACAAGGCACTGGGCGCGTTCGCTGCGCATCTGAACGATCGCAGCGGCCGCACGCCCTTCGACATGAAATACCGCCTCAAGCTGAAAAACGGCCAATACCGCTGGTTCCATGCACGTGGCTTGTGCAAAAGGGCGGCGGATGGCACGCCGCTGCGTGCAGTCGGCGCATTGACCGACATCGAGGCCGCACGCCAGATGGAAGACGTGGCACAGACGTTGAACGTTTCTGCCCGCGACATCGTGGCCGGCAGTGGCGACTTGTCCGAGCGCACCGAGCGTCAGGCGGCAGCACTGGAGGAAACCGCCAGTTCGATGGAAGAGCTGACCAGTGCGGTGCGACGTCCCCCCACCTTT
>DMID01000028.1:0-10096 GCA_003449195.1 Lysobacteraceae bacterium
TGCGCTCGGCGCGGCCGCGCGACTTCTCCACGCTGCGCGACGGCCTGGCGCTGCTCCCCGAGATCCGCACCGCGCTGACGCCGCTGGATTCTCCACGGCTGGGCGAACTGGCCGCCGCAATGGGCGAGCACGATGCCGTCGCCGCCCTGCTGGCCTCGGCCATCGCGCCGCAGCCGCCGCTGAAGCTGTCCGATGGCGGCGTGATCGCGGACGGCCACGATGCCGAACTGGACGAGCTGCGCCGGCTCAGCACGCATGCCGACCAGTTCCTGATCGACCTTGAAACCCGCGAGCGCGAGCGCAGCGGCATCCCCACCTTGAAGGTGGGCTACAACCGCGTGCACGGCTACTACATCGAAATCAGCAAGGGCCAGGCCGACAAGGCGCCGGTGCATTACACCCGCCGGCAGACGCTGACCAACGCCGAGCGCTACATTACCGAGGAACTGAAAGCCTTCGAGGACAAGGTGCTGTCCGCGCGCGAGCGCTCGCTGTCGCGCGAGAAGCTGCTGTACGAAGGCCTGCTGGACACGCTCAACGCCCAGCTCGAACCGCTCAAGCGCTGCGCCGCCGCGCTGTCCGAACTGGACGTGCTGTGCGCCTTCGCCGAACGCGCGCAGGCGCTGGACTGGACGCAGCCGGAACTGGCCCAAGCCCCGGGCCTGCGCATCGAGCGCGGCCGCCATCCGGTGGTGGAAGCCGTGCGCGAGGAACCGTTCGAACCCAACGACCTGATCCTCGGCCAGAACGAGCGCGATGGCGAGGCGCGCATGTGGATCATCACCGGCCCCAACATGGGCGGCAAAAGCACCTTCATGCGCCAGAACGCGCTGATCGTGCTGCTGGCCCACATCGGCAGCTTCGTGCCGGCCGGGCGCGCGGTGATCGGCCCGATCGACCGCATCCTCACTCGCATCGGCGCCGGCGACGACCTCGCCCGCGGCCAGTCCACCTTCATGGTGGAAATGGCCGAGACCAGCTACATCCTGCACCACGCCACCGCACAGTCATTGGTGCTGATGGACGAGATCGGGCGCGGCACCTCCACCTACGACGGCCTCGCGCTGGCCGACGCGGTGGCGCGCCACCTCGCCCACGTCAACCGCTGCTACACGCTGTTCGCCACCCATTATTTCGAGCTGACCGCGCTGGCCGACGAGGCTTTCGAGGGCGGTCCGAGCGGCATCGCCAACGTGCATCTGGATGCGGTGGAACATGGCGAGGACCTGGTGTTCATGCATGCGGTGCGACAGGGCGCGGCCAACCGCAGCTTCGGCCTGCAGGTGGCCGCGCTGGCCGGCCTGCCCAAGACCACGCTGCAACAGGCCAAGCGCCGGCTGGCCGAACTTGAACAGCGCGGCACCGCCAGCCATGCTGCCGAGGTCGCCCCGCAGGCGCTGGATGCCCCGCAGCAATTCGGCCTGTTCAACGCCGCGCCGTCCGAGGCCGAAAAGACGCTGGCCGCGATCGAGCCGGACGAGCTGACGCCCAAACAGGCGCTGGAAGCGCTGTACCGGCTCAAGGCCCTGCTGTAGGCCGCGCCGCCATGCACGCCACCGGGCAGGCCGCCGGCCATCTGCAAGACGAATGCGACGTGGTGGTCATCGGCGCCGGCGCGGCCGGCCTGATGTGTGCCATTGCCGCCGGTGCGCGTGGCCGGCGCGTGCTGGTGCTGGACCATGCCAACAAGGTCGGCAAGAAGATCCTGATGTCCGGCGGCGGGCGCTGCAACTTCACCAACACCGGCACCACGCCCGCCCAGTACCTGTCGGCCAACCCGCACTTCTGCAAATCGGCACTGGCACGTTACACGCCGGCGGACTTCATCGAGATGGTGCAGCGCCACCGCATCGCCTATCACGAGAAGGAACTCGGCCAGCTGTTCTGCAACGAATCCTCCAAGCTGATCGTGCGCATGCTGCTGGACGAATGCGCGGCCGCGCAGGCGCAGGTGCGCACGCTGTGCAGCATCGAGCGCATCGAACGCATCGAAGGCGGCTTCCATCTGCACACCACGCTCGGCCCGGTCCGTTGCGCCTCGCTGGTGGTGGCCACCGGCGGACTGTCGATCCCCAGCCTGGGCGCCAGCGGCTTCGGCTACGCCATCGCACGCCAGTTTGGCCATGCCGTGCTGCCCACGCGTGCGGGGCTGGTCCCGCTCACTCTCAGTGGCAGGCCGCAGGAGCAGTTGCAGGACCTGGCCGGGGTGTCCTTCGCGGTGGAAGCGCACTGCAACGGCGCGCGCTTCCGCAACCAGTTGCTGGTCACCCACCGCGGCATCAGCGGGCCGGCGATCCTGCAAATCTCCTCCTACTGGCGCCCGGGCGATGCCCTGCATCTTGACCTGCTGCCCGGCCGCGACATCGCCAGCTGGCTGTCCGCACAGCAACGCGAGCGCGGCAATGCCGAATTGCGCAGCGTGCTGGCCGACGCGCTGCCCAAGCGCTTCGCCCAGCGCTTGTGCGAGCACTGGCTGCCCAGTAAACCGATGAAGCAATACACGCCGGCGCAACTGGCCCAAGCCGCCGGCCTGCTGGCCGCCTGGCCGCTGGTGGCCAGTGGCACCGAAGGCTACCGCACCGCCGAGGTCACCCTAGGCGGCGTGGACACCAACGACCTGTCCTCATCGACGATGATGTCCAAACGAGTGCCGGGGCTGTTTTTCGTCGGCGAAGTGGTGGACGTGACAGGCTGGCTGGGCGGCTACAACTTCCAGTGGGCCTGGGCGTCCGGCCACGCCGCCGGGCAGGTGGCCTGAGACGGCTCCCGCCGCAAGCCGGCCTGGCCGAGGAATGCTTTTGCGCGGCGGCCGCTGGCCCGGGTCAACTGCGGCCATGCGCGGTTCACCACGGAATGGTTCGAACCGGCCACGGCAACCAACCAGCCAAGGACCACGCGGCAACTGGCAGCACGGCGGCGGGCAGGACGGGAGCAGCGCGTCGATTCACGGGCCGCATATGCCGCGCAGCAAGCACTGGATTCGCCGCGGCTTCGTCGTCCGGCCGACGAAGCGCTGGCCGCACTCACCCCGGATGCATTGACGCCGAAACAGGTGCCGAAAGTGCTGTCCAGCCGAAATCGGCCACGTCGAAATCGACGGGCGGGCGCGCTCCCCGACATCCGGACGGAACGCGCCCGTGGATTGTCGCAGGCCGACATCGCCCGGCCGCATCACCCTGCCGTCAGCGTTGCCCAGGATGCGGATGTGCGGGGAGCAGCGCATCGTCCCGGGCATTGGCCGCCAATGCGGCCGGGCGAGCGACGTGCCGTTGCACGAATTCGACGAAGGCCCGACGCGGCGTGATGGCGCCGATCCGCAGGTAGTAGCCCAGGCACGCGGCCACGTACAGATCGGCGACGGTGAAATGCCCGCCCGCCAGATGTGCCTTGCCGGACACGGCACTTTCCAGCACATCCAGCGTGTCGGTTTCGTTGCCGTAGCCTGCACTCGTCGCGGGCGCCAGCGCGCCGGCCTGCTTCGCGGTCAACGCGGATTCCAGCGGGCCGGCGGCAAAGAACAGCCAGCGGTAACAGCTGCCACGCTGAGGTGAACCAATGGAGGGTGCCAGTTGCTTGTCCGGCACCAAATCGGCCAGATGCGCGCAGATCGCCGCGTTCTCGGTGATGACGACGTCACCGTGCTTCAGTGCGGGCACCTTGCCCATCGGGTTGATCGCCAGATAGTCGGGCGACTTCATCGTGCTGCCGTAGTCGAGGATCACCTCCTCGTAGGGCAAGCCGGTTTCCTCCAGCATCCAGCGCGCCACGCGTCCGCGCGAAAACGGGTGCGTGTAGAGGGTCAACGTGTCGGTCATGGCGGTACTCCGTGGGAAGGGACACACCCACTGTGCGCCGGCCCTGCTGTCACCTGCTGTCAGCAGCCGCTTCTCCCATCCACGCGTGCTCAATCCGCCGCGTTCTTCTTCAGACGTTGCTCGCGCCAGCGTCGCAGCAAGGCATGGCGGCGGTCCGGATAGCGTTGCCCGCTGTCTTCCAGCGCCAGCACGCGGTCGGCGCGGAAGTGACGGAAATCGCCGCGCAGTTGGCACCACGCCGCCAGCAGGCGTACCTCGTCGAGGAATGCCATCGCGAATGGCCACACCTCGCGCTCGGTGACGTTGCCGTCGGCATCGGCGTAACGCATGCGCACCGCATGTTCCCCGCGGATGGCTCGACGCAAGGCCGGCAGCCAGGGCTCGGGGTTCGACGATTGCCACCCCGCGAACAGGCCGCTGGTTTCCACTTGCAGGCGCAGTTGCTCGGGAAGAATGCCGACGATCCGGTCCAGTGCATGGTCGGCGGCGGCGGCCAGGTCCGGATCGGCATGCACCGCCACCCAGCGTGTGCCCAGCACGATGGCCTCCAGTTCCTCGGTCGAGAACATCATCGGCGGCAACAGGAACCCCGACCGCAACCGGTAGCCCACGCCTGGATCGCCATCGATGTCGGCACCCTGCCCGCGCAACGCGTCGATGTCGCGGTACACGGTGCGCAGGCTGACGTGCAGTTGCTCGGCCAGTTGCGCGCCGCGCACGGGACGGCGGCGACGCTGCAACTCATCCAGCAAACGCAGCAAGCGGGTGGCGCGGACGCTCATGGAGCGATGCGGGGGATGGGAACCATGCTCCAAGGGTAACGCCCGAGGTGATCGACATTGCGCCGCCACTCCGGTACCGGCACCGTCTCGCCGTCGTCCAGTCGTCCAGTCGTCCAGTCGCTGATAGTCATCACATATCGGTTCATTCCGATAATTCGAATTCACATATCAATTCCCTGCACCTATCGTGGATTCACGTCATCGCAGCCTGCTGCGGCGACACTCCCCTCACCCGCTAGCCAGCCAGTCCACGGAGACCGCCATGAGCAGCCAAGCCCAGTGCCCGTTCCACCATGCCGATACTGCCGACCACGGAGCCGCAGGTACCGGCACCAACAACCGCGACTGGTGGCCGAAGCAGTTGCGGGTGGACCTGCTGAACCAGCACTCCGAGCGCTCCAACCCGCTGGGCAAAGGCTTCGACTACCGCAAGGAATTCGCCAAACTCGACTACGCCGCCTTGAAGGCCGACCTGAAAGCGGTGCTGACCGATTCCCAGGACTGGTGGCCGGCCGACTGGGGCACCTACGCGGGCCTGTTCATCCGCATGGCCTGGCACAGTGCCGGCACCTATCGCATGGTCGATGGCCGCGGCGGCGCCGGGCGCGGCCAGCAGCGCTTCGCCCCGCTCAACAGTTGGCCGGACAACGTCAGCCTGGACAAGGCACGGCGGTTGCTGTGGCCGGTCAAGCGCAAGTACGGGCAGGCGATTTCATGGGCCGACCTGATCGTGCTGGCCGGCAACGTGGCACTGGAAAACAGCGGCTTCCGCACCTTCGGTTTCGGCGCCGGGCGCGAGGACACCTGGGAACCGGACCAGGACGTGAACTGGGGCGACGAGAAAGCCTGGCTGGCCCATCGCGACCCCGAGGCGCTGGCGAAGAACCCGCTGGCCGCCACCGAAATGGGCCTGATCTACGTCAATCCAGAAGGGCCGAACGCCAGCGGCGACCCGGCCTCGGCAGCGGATGCGATCCGTGCCACCTTCGGCAACATGGCGATGGACGACGAGGAAATCGTCGCCCTGATCGCCGGCGGCCACACGCTTGGCAAGACCCACGGTGCCGCCTCGGCCGACAATGTCGGCGATGCCCCGGAAGCGGCCGCCATCGAGCAACAGGGCCTGGGCTGGAGCAACCGCCACGGCAGCGGCGCGGGCGCGGATGCGATCACCTCCGGGCTGGAGGTGGTGTGGACGCAGACGCCCACGCAATGGAGCAACCACTTTCTCGAAAACCTGTTCAAACACGAGTGGGTGCAGGAGCGCTCGCCGGCCGGTGCGATCCAGTTCGTCGCGCGCGATGCGGCCGAGGTCATCCCGGACCCATTCGACCCATCGAAGAAGCGCAAACCGACCATGCTGGTGACCGACCTGACGCTGCGCTTCGACCCGGCGTTCGAAAAGATCGCCCGCCGGTTTCTCGACGACCCGCAAGCCTTCAACGAGGCCTTCGCCCGGGCCTGGTTCAAGCTGACCCATCGCGACATGGGGCCGAAGGCACGCTACCTGGGGCCGGAAGTGCCTGCCGAAGACCTGATCTGGCAGGACCCGTTGCCGGCGGCCGTACATGCCCCCACTGCCGCCGACATCGCCGATCTCAAGGCCCGGATCGCGGCTGCGGGCTTGTCCGTGGGCGACCTCGTCTCGGTGGCTTGGGCCTCGGCCTCCACTTTCCGTGGCGGCGACAAGCGTGGCGGCGCCAACGGCGCGCGGCTGGCACTGGCACCGCAGAAGGACTGGGCCGTCAACACGCGTGCGCTGCACGTGCTGCCGGTGCTGCAGGCCATCCAGCAGGCCAGCGGCAAGGCCTCGCTGGCCGACGTGATCGTGCTGGCCGGCGCTGTCGGCATCGAGCAGGCGGCCATGGCGGCGGGCGTGCCGGTGGAAGTTCCGTTCACGCCCGGCCGCGTGGATGCGCGGCAGGAGCAGACCGACGTGGCTGCGTTCGCGGTGATGGAACCGGTGGCCGACGGTTTCCGCAACTTCGGCCACGGCAATGACAAGGCTTCCACCGAGTCGATGCTGATCGACAAGGCCCAGCAGCTGACCCTGACCGCGCCGGAACTGACCGTGCTGGTCGGCGGCCTACGTGTGCTCGGCGCCAATTTCGACGGCAGCGCCCAAGGCGTGCTGACCGAGCGCCCGGGCGTGCTCAGCACCGATTTCTTCGTCAACCTGCTGGACATGGGCACCGTCTGGATGCCCGTCGATGCGCAGGCCGAACGGTTCGAAGGCCGTGACCGGCGCAGCGGCGCGGTGAAATTCACCGCTACCCGCGCGGATCTGGTGTTCGGCTCCAACGCGGTGCTGCGCGCGCTGGCCGAGGTCCATGCAAGCCGCGACGGCAAGGAGAAATTCGTCCACGATTTCATCGCCGCCTGGAACAAGGTGATGGAGCTGGACCGCTTCGACCTCGCCTGAAACACGGGAAAACGGCCGCGCTCCGCCAGCGGTAAGCGGCGCGGGCCTGACCTATGATCCGCCGACCACCCAATGGAAGCACACGATGACCGGCACCTCTCTCACCGACCAATTGCTTGCCCAGTTGCAGGGCGCGCCCTTGCAGCAGATTGCCCGGCAGGTAGGCATCGACCCGTCGCAGGCCGGCTCTGCGGTCAGTTCGGCCTTGCCGTTGCTGATAGGCGCGCTGGGCCGCAATGCGTCCAGCAGCGAGGGCGCCGATGCCTTGTTCGGTGCCTTGCAGCACGACCATGCCGGGCTGGACATCGGCAGCGTGCTGGGTTCCGTGCTCGGCGGTGGCTCCGGGCAATCGGCCGGTGCCGCGATTCTCGGCCATGTGTTCGGCGGCCAGCAATCACAGGCTGCCAGCGGCCTGGGACGGGCCACCGGTCTGGATGGCGCGCAGGCCGGCCAGTTGCTGGCCGCGCTCGCGCCGCTGGTGATGGCTTTCCTGTCCCGGCATGCCAGTGCCCAAGGGCTGGATACCGGCGCACTCGGCCAGCAACTGGGGCAGGCACGCCAGCAGGCCGCGCAGCAACCGGGCCTCGGCGGCCTGCTCGGCTCGGTGCTGGATCAGGACGGCGACGGCCAGCTCGGCGTGGGCGATCTGATCAAGCTCGGCAGCGGCCTGCTCGGCGGCGGCAAGCGCTGATCCCACCGACCGCAGACATGCAAACGCCGCGTCGCCCTTCAAGCGGCGCGGCGTTTTTCGTTTCGACACCGGCTGATCGTCATGAACAGGGATCCCGAATACCTCACGGAAATTCGCCCCGCGTGGCGATGGCATTGGCTGGAAAGCATTGCGGAGTTTGCCGACCTCGACCTGCAACGTCGAAGCAGGTTGGGTGGGGTCGATTACGACGGCCCGTATTGATCGTGCATCGAGGAGTGGATGTGCCGCTATTTCGACGACTGCCCATTCTCCAGTGGCCATGCCGGCTTTATTGCGGAGGGTTTGGTGAGCCGGGCGGAGGCGGAGGCGGTTCGCGAGTTCCACGCCGCTGCAGAGGCCTGCAAGGCGCCGGGCGGGAACGACCACGACCATGCCGCCATCCTGTCCGACCCTGCATGGATGAACATCGTGTCGCTTGCGGACAACGCCCGACGGCAGTTGCTTGCCCTGCTCGGTGATCCGTCCAAGTGCCGCCTGCTGCAGCGCGAATGAGGCTCACATAGCGTCGATGTCGCCCAGCGCGCGGATCAGCCGCCGTGCGCGTTTGTCCGGGCGATGCTCCGGCGGACGATAGCCGGTACGTGCGGCAATCTGCTCGCTGCGCTGCTGCTCGCGCCGCAAGCGCGATGCCTCGCTTTCGCGGTACAAGGCCTGCGCCGTGCTGGCCGGGCCACGCGTGTCGCTGAGGCCCGCCACGACAATTTCGAAGACCTCCTCGCCGCGCCGCACCGACATCGCATCGCCCACCTTCACCGCACGGGCCGGCTTGGCGGCCCGCACGCCGCCGATGTCCACCTTGCCGGTCTCCACCGCCTGCCGGGCCAGGCTGCGCGTCTTGTAGAAGCGCGCCGCCCACAGCCAGACATCCAGCCGCACGGTGCCGGCATCGGCCGGTGACGTCGATACCTCGCTCATGTCCTCACCCGCCGCGCCTTGCGCATGCCGTGCTGTTCATTCTGGCCACAAATGCGAACGGCCACCCGAAGGTGGCCGTTCTGGCGGAAGTCCGCGCCGCGATCACTCGGCGGCAGCGGCAGCCTTCTCGGCCTTGGCCTTGGCCACGGCAGCCAGGTCTTCCTTGATGCGGGCAGCCTTGCCTTCCAGCCCGCGCAGGTAGTACAGCTTGCCGGCGCGCACCTTGCCGCGACGCTTCACTTCCACCGAATCGATGGTGGCGCTGTGGGTCTGGAACACGCGCTCCACGCCGTAACCGTGGGAAATCTTGCGCACGGTGAAGGCGGAATTCAGGCCGGCATTCTTGGTGCCGATCACGACGCCTTCATAGGCCTGCACGCGCTCGCGGTTGCCTTCCTTGACCTTCACGTTGACGACGACGGTATCGCCCTGGCTGAACTTCGGCAGTTCGCGGGTGATCTGGGCGGACTCGAATTCCGCGACGATAGACTTGTTCAGCTTGCTCATGGGTGCACCGATGTATTCGGGGTGGAGGTGTCGGGTATCGACAGCCGGGACGAATGCGGTCACGACATTGCGCCGCACGTTTGTTGTTGTGATCCGCACGCACCGTGATGCCGGCACGCCCGGGAACTTCTCATTATAGCGGGAACCGCAGCAGCGGCGCTAGGGCTGCCCATCCTTGGCCGCAGGCAGCTCCTGCCGAGCTTCGTCGAGCAGCTTGCGGTCGGCCTTGGACAAGCCCGCCTCGTCCAGCAGATCGGGCCGCCGCAACCAGGTGCGCAACAGCGACTGCTGCCGGCGCCAGCGGGCGATGGCGGCATGGTTGCCCGAGCGCAGCACTTCCGGCACCTCGCCCAGCACATGGCGGGCCGGATGGCTGAAATGCGGGCAGTCGAGCAGGCCGGCTTCGCCCTCGAAGCTGTCCTGCTCGGCCGATTCGGCATCGTTCAACGCACCGTCCTGCAAGCGGGTGACGGCATCGACGATCACCGCCGCACCCAATTCGCCACCTGACAGCACGTAGTCGCCGATCGAGATTTCCTCGTCCACCTCGGCATCGAGGAAGCGCTCGTCCACGCCCTCGTAGCGGCCGCACAGCAGGATCAGGCGCGGCAAGGCAGCCAGTTGGCGCACCCGCGGCTGGGTCAGCGGCCGGCCCTGCGGACTGAGGTAGATCACCGGCGCCGGCGCCGGGTCGGCCGCGCGGACCGCCGCCAGACAGGCATGCAGCGGCTCCATCAGCATCACCATGCCCGGCCCGCCGCCGAACGGGCGGTCGTCCACGCGCCGGTAGTTGCCTTCCGCATAATCGCGCGGATTCCAGCCATGCAGATCGAGCAGGCCGCGCTCGCGGGCACGCCCGACCACGCCGAAACCGGCCGACTGTTCGATGAATTCGGGGAACAGGCTGAGGACGTCGATGCGCATCGCGCGCCTCAGAAGTCCG
>DMID01000028.1:10215-13840 GCA_003449195.1 Lysobacteraceae bacterium
TAGTCGGGCTGGACGAAGGGAATCAGCCGCTCGCGTTCGCCGCGCACGGCCATCACGTCGTTGGCGCCGGTGGAAAACAGGTGCGACACCTCGCCCAGCGCCACGCCGTCCACGGTGGACACGCGCAGGCCTTCGAGATCGACCCAGTAATATTCGTCGGCTTTCGGCGGCGGCAACGCACTGCGCGGGACGCATATCTCGGTGCCGCGCAAGGCCTCGGCGGCGTCGCGGTCGCCCACCTCGGGCAGCGTCGCCACGAGGGTCTTGCCCGCATCGCGGCCGCGGGCGCCGGTCATTTCGGATTCGGCACCAGCCGGCGAGCGCAACACCCACGGCTGGTAACGGAAGATGGACAGGCGCGGCTCGGTCCACGACTCCAGCTTCACTTCGCCGCGAACGCCGAAAGCGCCGACGACCCTGCCCAACAGGATGCGGCGCTCGGGATCTTTCATCACGGGACGGGCCACCGTTGCCGGCGGCCCCGCTCCATCAGGCCGCAGCCTTGGCGGAAGCGGTCGCTTCCTTGTACAGGTTGCGGACCTTGTCGGTCAGCTGGGCGCCGTGGCCGACCCAATGCTCGACGCGGGCCAGATCCAGCTCGATGCGCTTTTCGTTGCCCTGCGCGACCGGGTTGTAGAAACCCACGCGCTCGATGTTGCGGCCGTCGCGCGCTGCGCGCGAGTCGGTGACGATGATGTGGTAGAACGGACGCTTCTTGGCGCCACCACGCGTCAGACGGATCTTGACCATTGCTGCTTTTCCCTTGTTGCCCAGTCGCCAGGATGGCGAGGTAAGCAGGCGATTATAGCGGCAGGCCATGCCCTCGCCAACTGCCCGCATTCATTTTCCGCAGCCGGCCAGCTTGATCGTCTGCCCGGGCTTGATCGGGTAGGACTTGCCGCGGATGCCGTTGGCCCTGGCCAGCTCGGCCAGATCGCAGTCGAACTTGTCGGCCACCTTGCCCAGGCTGTCGCCTTTGCCGACCTTGTAGGTCTTGGGCTTGGCGGGCTTTGCCTTTTCCTTCGGTGCGGGCGCCTGCTTGCGCTGTTCGGCCAGCGGCGTGGCATCGCCCACCGCCACATTCGGGACATAGGCGGGGTCGGTGCGGATGATTGCCGCACTCGGGTCGGCCGACACCAGCGCATGCGCCAGCTCGGCGCGTGCCCCGTTCAGGCAATTGCGGCTGTAGAGTCCGGCAATGCGCTTGTTGGCATTGAGCACCGCACCGGCGGGGATCCAGCCGTCGGGCTGGTAGCGCGGGTTGAGGTTGCGCAGCGTGCGCATCCAGCCCTCGCGCGAACCGGCATCGCCCAGGCAGATGGTCAGCTCGTAGATGGTGGTGGGCTTGAGCACCTTCAGCGGCTCGACCTGCGCGTCGGGCCTGGGGAAGTCCAGCCCGTACTGCTTGGGATGCAGGAACAGCCATGCCGCGGCAATCACCATCGGCACGTAGTCGCGGGTTTCGGCCGGGAACTGCGCATACACCGCCTGATCCCAAAAGCTGCGCCCCGGGTACTGGCCGTAGACCCGCAGCGCGCGGCCCTCGCCGCCGTTGTAGGCGGCAATGGCCAGCTCGATGTTGCCGCCCAACTGGCCCATGCGCTCGACGATGTATTCGGCGCTGGCCTGCGCGGCGCTGCGTGCGTCGAAGCGGGTATCGAAACCGGTGCCGTCGTCGCCCAGACCGAAGCGGCGGCCGGTGGCCGGCATGAACTGCATCAGCCCGGCCGCGCCGACCCGCGAACTGACATGCACCTTGCCGTTGGACTCCTTGGCCATGATGCCGAACAGCAGCGCCTCGGGCAGGCCCTGACGCTTCCATTCCGGCCACATCACCGCGCGCAGGTTGGCGTAGTTTTCGTAGCTGGTCATCAGCGAGGGCCGCATGTCGGTCAGCCAGCGCCGCAGGCTGGCCTGGATGGCCGGGTTGTATTCGACCATCGCGTCGCCGCCGCTGTGGCGGCCCAGCAGCGCCACGGTGCGGGCAGACTCGGGCACGGCGGCCGCGGCCACGATGCCGGCATCCATCGTCACCCCGGGGTCGTCCGAATCGTCCTCGTCCGTCTTCTGCTGGTCAGCATTGGCGCGCAGCAGGGTGTTGTAGGTGACCAGCAGGTCGGGCAAGGCGCAGCCGCGCTGGCGGGTGCAGGCATCGACGGCATCCTCCATGTCCTGCAGGGCCGCATTGCTCTCGGACTGGCCGCGCGGGTCGTTGTTGGCGATCAGCACCTGCGCGTTGTCGTAGCGCTTGCCTGCCGCTTCCATGCGTTGCCGGACCGCATCGGCGGCAGCCTGGTCGCGCGCCGAAACCCGGGCCTGGGCCGGAGGCACCGCCCCCAGCAGGGACAGCAGCAGGACGCCGGCAACCGGCACGCAACGCATCAGCAAGGACGACATCGGGACAACCACAGCCGGGAAAGCTGGCAGGGTAGCCGCCCGGCTTGCACGGCAGCAAGGTCGCATGCCATCCCGGTTGGCGCGCCATTCGGGAAGCGTGGCTAGAATCGCCCATCCACCCACGCAAGGCCCACCATGGACCCCATCCTGCTCGGCAAGGGCGTCACCGACGACATCCAGGTCTTCCTCCAGCCCCGGTTCGGCAACCGCCACGGACTGGTGGCCGGCGCCACCGGCACCGGCAAGACCGTCACTTTGATGACCCTGGCCGAAGGCTTTTCCAAGCTGGGCGTGCCGGTGTTCATGGCCGACGTGAAAGGCGACGTGGCCGGCCTGGCCATGCCCGGACAAGGCAACGACAAACTGCTGGCGCGGGCGAAGGACATCGGCATCGACGGCTGGGCGCCGGCCGACAACCCGGTGGTGTTCTGGGACTTGTACGGCCAGCTCGGCCACCCCGTGCGCACCACGGTCAGCGAGATGGGCCCCACCCTGCTGGCACGCATCCTCGAATTGAACGACACCCAGTCTGGCGTGCTCGACATCGTGTTCAAGCTGGCCGACGACCGCGGCCTGCTGCTGCTGGACCTCGAAGACCTGCGCGCGGTGCTCGGGCTGGTGGCCGACCAGCGCAAGGACATTTCCACCCAGTACGGGCTGGTCAGCGCGCAGTCGGTGGCGGCCATCCAGCGCAACCTGCTGCGGCTGTCGCAGGACGGCGGCGAAGGCTTCTTCGGCGAGCCGGCGCTGGAGCTGACGGACATCATGCGCACCACGCCGGACGGCCACGGCGTGATCGGCATCCTCGCCGCCGCCCAGCTGGTGCTCAAGCCGCGGCTGTATTCCACCTTCCTGCTGTGGCTGCTGTCGGAGCTGTTCGAGCGCTTGCCGGAAGTGGGCGACCTCGACAAGCCCAAGCTGGTGTTCGTGTTCGACGAGGCGCACCTGCTGTTCGACGATGCGCCGCCGGCGCTGGTGCAGCGCGTGGAGCAGGTGGTGCGGCTGATCCGCTCCAAGGGCGTGGGCGTGTATTTCTGCTCGCAGTTCCCCGACGACGTGCCGTCCAGCATCCTCGGCCAGCTCGGCAACCGCGTGCAGCACGCACTGCGCGCGTTCACTCCCCGCGACCAGAAGGCGGTCAGGACCGCGGCCGAGACCTTCGTGCCGAACCCCAGGCTCGACGTGGCCAAGGCCATCTCCACGCTCGGCACCGGCGAGGCGCTGGTGT
>DMID01000176.1 GCA_003449195.1 Lysobacteraceae bacterium
GGCCGGCCGCCACGTCCTCGGCCAGTGACCGCGCCGCGCCGGCGATGTCCTGGCGGCCGCCGTAACTGGCGGCGATGGCCAGGGTCAGGCGGGCGTTGCCGGCGGTCTGCCGTTCGGCAGAGGCCATCTTTTCCCGTATCGCATCGGAAAACAGGCCGCGCTCGCCGATGAAGCGGATGCGCACGCCGCGCCGGGACAGGTCGCCGACTTCGCGTTCGAGCGCGCCGAGGAACAGTTTCATCAGCGCGCCGACCTCGTCCTCCGGACGGCCCCAGTTCTCGCTGGAGAACGCGAACAGGGTCAGTGCCTGCACGCCGCTTTCGAGGCAGAAATCGATCGTGCGCTGTACCGCGCGCGCGCCGGCACGGTGGCCGATGACGCGCGGGCGCTTGCGTTGCTGGGCCCAGCGGCCATTGCCGTCCATGATGACGGCAAGGTGTTGCGGGACGCGGGCAGGGGCGGGAATGACGGACATCGCGACGGTCGGGGTTGACCGCCTCAGATGGCCATCAGTTCCTGTTCCTTGGCCTTGACCACGTCGTCCACGTCCTTGATGGCCTTGTCGGTGAGCTTCTGGATCTCGTCCTCGGCACGGCGCACGTCGTCCTCGGTGATCGACTTGTCCTTCAACAGGTCCTTGACCTGCTGGTTGGCATCGCGGCGGACGTTGCGGATGGCCACCTTGGTGTCCTCGCCTTCACCGGCGACTACCTTGGACAGCTCCTTGCGGCGCTCTTCGGTCAGCGCCGGCAGGTTCAGGCGGATCGTGGTGCCGGCGGTGTTAGGGGTCAGGCCGAGATCCGAGCCGAGGATGGCCTTCTCGATCGGGCCGACCATGCTCTTGTCCCACGGCGTGATCAGCAGCGAGCGGGCGTCGCCGACCGACACGCTGGCCACCTGCGAGAGCGGCGTCTCGCTGCCGTAGGCGTTGACCCGGATGGTGTCCACCAGGCCGGTGGAGGCGCGGCCGGTGCGGACCTTGACCAGGTTCTGGCGCAGTGCCTCGATGCTCTTGGTCATCCGGGCCTGTGCGTCTTGCTTGATGTCGTTGAGCATCGCGGTGTCGTCCATCTGAATCGGAATCGGACGATTATACGGACATGCATGCGGCCCGTGCCGCCATGGGGAAGCCGTCCGACACCTCGTTCAGGCGTTGCGGCCGCGCACGAGGGTGCCGATCTTCTCGCCGTGCAGGATGCGCAGCAGCACGCCGGGCTGGCCCATGTCGAACACGCGCAGCGGCAGGTCGCTGTCGCGGCACAGGGCGAAGGCGGCGGTGTCCATCACCTCCAGCCCCTTGCCGATGACTTCGTCGTAGCTGAGGCTGTCGTACCTGACCGCGTCGGCGTGCTTTTTCGGGTCCTTGTCGTAGACACCGTCCACCTTGGTGGCCTTGAGCAGCAGGTCGGCGCCGATTTCGATCGCGCGCAGCGCGGCGCCCGAGTCGGTGGTGAAGAACGGGCTGCCGACGCCGGCGGCGAAAATCACCAGCCGGCCTTTTTCCAGGTGGCGGATGGCGCGGCGGCGGATGTAGTCCTCGCACACGTCGTTGATCTTGATGGCGCTCATCACCCGGGCGCGGGCGCCGAGTTTTTCCAGTGCGTCCTGCATGGCCAACGCATTGATCACCGTGGCCAGCATGCCCATCTGGTCGCCGGTGACCCGGTCCATGCCGCCGGCGGCCAGCCCGGCGCCGCGGAAGATGTTGCCGCCGCCGATCACCAGCGCGATCTCCGCGCCGGCCTGCTGGGCCTCGATGACTTCGCGCGCCAGCCGGTGGATGACCTTGGGGTCGATGCCGTAGTCCTCCTCGCCCATCAGCGCCTCGCCGGACAGTTTCAGGAGGATGCGGCGATAGGCGAGTTCGGTCATGGCGATTTTCCGTGGTGGGGCAAACCGGATGATTCTAGCCGAGGTCGGGGGGCTTGCCATCTGCCGCGTTGCATATGGCATGCCGCTGCCGCCGCCATCACGTCGTTCGCCCCGTCCCCGGTTGCCCTCCGGCTGCCGCAAACGGGCGTGCTACGCTGCCGCGCGAAGGGGGCACGCAGTCGCGGTGTTCCCGTACCGACACGGGAGACCGGGCGCGTTGCCCTCGCCGATGGCAGACCAATTCGCAGGCAGTCCCGACGGGCATGCAGCGGGCGTTGACGGCCTGCCGCAGGCCGATCAGGACATCGCCGTCGGTGACGGGTTCGAGGCTTTCGTGCGGGCGCAGCAAGCTTCGCTGGCGGCTTATCTGGCCCGGCGCATGCCCGAAGCCGACGTGCCCGACGTGGTGCAGGAAGCGATGATCCGCCTGCTGCGCTATCGCGCGCTGCCCGAGGCGCAGCTGCGCCCGCTGATGTACCGGATCGCGCAGAACGTGATGCACGACCGCGGCCGGCGCGATCTCAGCCATCGGCGGCAGGATCACGTGGCGCTTGACGAGCATGGTGCCGGCCTGGCTTCCGCCGAGCCGACGCAGGAGGAGCTGGTTGCGCATCGGCAGCAGCTGGATCTGGTCCGGGATGCCATCCGCGCCTTGCCGCCGCGCTGCCGCGAGGTCTACCTGCTCAACCGCCGGGCGGGCATGAGCTATCCGCAGATCGCCCGCCACTGCGACATTTCGGTGAAGGCGGTCGAAAAGCACATCAGCCGGGCATTGCAGGCATTGCGCCAATGCCTGGTGGAAACGGTGACCGGAGGGGCGCCATGAATGACAACGTGACCCCGCTGGGCAGCGCGCGCGACGCGGGCCAATGGTGGGCGCGCCTGCATGCGCCCGATTGCACGCCGGCCGATCGCGCCGCTTTCGAGGATTGGCTTGCCGCCGCGCCGGCCCATGTCGAAGCCTGGCTGCATGTCGAGCGCACCG
>DMID01000009.1 GCA_003449195.1 Lysobacteraceae bacterium
GGGCGAAGTTGGCGTCCGAGCCGATGCCCGACAGCCCGCCGCGCAGGCCGGCGTGGGCGCTGGCGCCCTTGCGCGGGAACAGGCGGTCGTCCACCGCCACGTAATCGGCCGAGATTTCCGGGTATACCTCGGTGGCGTACTGGTGAGTGGCGTCATCGCCGCTGTAATAGCGCCAGCGTTCGCGCAGCATGTTGAGCGAGGCAATCAGCGTCCAGTTGCGGTCGAGCTGGCCGCTGCGGCTGGCGCGCAGCTTGATGTTGCGCAGGTCGATGTAGTCGGTCTGCTCGTCGTAGAAGCTGGCGCCCAGGCCGTACCAGCCGTCCAGCCAGCGGAACGCCGGGATGCGGTACAGCGTGGACACGCTCTTGCGCTTCTGCGCCCAGTCCAGCTGGGTGTCCATCTTGTGCCCGCGCGCGTTGAGGTAGCGCCGCTCCAGGCCGCCGCGCACGCCCAGCCCGCTCTCGCTGCCGTAGCTCAGGCCGGCGGTGTAGACGCTGCGCTTGGCCAGGGTCAGGTTGACGTCCACCGGCACCCGCCAGTCGTCGGCCTTGTCCGGGTCGGGCTGGATGTCGATGCTGCCGAAATAGCCGAGCTTGTTGAGCGATTCGCGCAGGCGGTCGAGTTTGCCCTGGTGGAAGTAGCTGCCTTCGTCCCAGTAGACCAGCTTGTCGAGCAGGCCGGGGCGGAAATAATCCTGATGGAAGGTGACCGGCCCCATGTCGTAGCGGCGGCCACTGTCCCAGGTGAGGAAGATGTCCGCGGCGTGTTCGGCGCGGGTCACTTCCACCCGGCGCTGGGTGAAGTCGGCATCGAAATAACCGCGGTCGGCCAGGCGCCGGGTGATGGTGATCTTGCTGCCTTCGTAGGCAACATGGTCGAAGCGCTCGCCCACCCGGGGCTTGAACGCGGCGATGTCCTCGAGCAGGTAGCGGTCCTGCCCGCCCGGCCCGGTGATGGCGATGTCCTCGCGGCGCACCTTGACCGGCTCGCCCTTGTCGACGGTGATGGTGACGGTCAGGCGGTCGCCGTCGCGCGGGGTATCCACGGTGATGGACGGCGTGTAGTAGCCGAACGGTTCCAGCGCGTCGCGCGTCTGCGCCTCGGCCTGGCTGAGCAGGTAATCCATCCGTGCCGCGCCCTGCGGCTTGCCGATGGCCGCATACAGCGACAGCGAGACCTCGATGTTCTCGATCATCGCCGCGTCGTCGCCCTTGTCCAGCCCCTTGATCAGGACCTTGTCGATCACGTCGTCGGCCAATGCGGGCACGGAGGCCGCAAGCAGCGGCAGCAACGAAAGGAAGGCAAAGCGTGGCATGCGCGCCAGCATACCGGGCTGCCGCCGGCGCAGGTAATCACCTTGCCTTGACGCAGGGTGTGTCACGGCCTCGTGCTAATGTGGAAGGAGAGCCCACGGTCACGGGGCCCATGCACCTTGCCAAGCGGAATTCATGTTGCCCACTGTTGCCCGTGCCACCGACGGCATTCCCGACGACGCGCTTGCCGGCCTGCGCGTGCTGGTGGTCGAAGACGACGACGAGCAGCGGCTGCTGATGGTCGAGGACCTGCGTGCGCGCGGCGTCGCCTGCGACGGGCTGGCCAGCGCCGAGGCCTTGTACCGGCACCTGGCCACGCATGCCTGCGACATTGTCGTGCTCGACGTGGGCCTGCCCGGCGAGGACGGCTTCTCGGTGGCCGCTTACCTGCGCCAGAACGCGGCAGGCACGCCGGTACCGGGCATCGTCATGCTCACCGGGCGCGGTTCGCCGCGCGACATCAGCCGCGGCCTCGGCGACGGGGCGGATCTGTATCTGGTCAAGCCGTTCGACCCGGACGTGCTGGCAGCCGGCCTGTACAGCCTGCGCCGGCGGCTGGCGCCTTCGCCTGCCGAGCCGGCCCGCACCGACTGGTTGTTGCTGGCCGAAGGCTGGAGCCTGTGCGCGCCTAACGGGCAATCGCTGGCGCTGACCGAACAGGAGCGTGCCTTCATGCGGCGATTGTTCGCATCTCCGGGCGTGCCCGTGGATCGCGATGGCTTGATCGCCGCGCTCACCGACGAACCCTGGGATTTCGACCCGCATCGGCTGGAGGTGCTGGTGCACCGCCTGCGCACGCGGGTGAAGGATGCGATCGGGTTGCCGCTGCCCGTGCGCGCCGTGCGTGGCGCAGGCTATCTGCTGGTCGACCACGCAGGCTGAGAGATCCGCTTGCCGGCGACCCATGTCGCGTGAGCAAGCGTGAGGGGGGGGTGATGGCGTGTTACTGCCTTCGCGAGCCACGTTCCAGAAACTTTCCCTGCAGCCGACCCAATTCCGGGCCGGCCGGCCCGCGTGCGCGGGCACGAATGACCGGGATGCGGCGGCGCCGTCGTTTCCGGGCAGGGGAAACGAAACGTGTATTCGAAGGACGAACCGGCCCGGGCCGGTGTGCGCGCGTTTGCCGCAGGCGGGGCGTTGGCATGGATGCGCGGGCGGGCCATGCTCGCCGCGATGGCGCTGGGCTTTGCCGCACCGGTATGCGCGGCCAACCTGCAGATCACGCAGTTGTCCGATGCCACTTCGCCGTGGCTGATGGGAGACGGCACCGCCTCGTCGGCCACGCAGAGCGATCCGGCACCGGTCGGCGCGATCGTCGTCTACGACGTCACCCTGGGCAACAGCGACAGCACGGCCGCCAGCAACGTCGCCGCGATCTTCGATCTGCCCGCCGGCGCGACTGCCTATGCGCTGCCGGCAGGCTGCGTGTCCGATTCGGCCACGCGCGTGCGCTGCACCTATGCGTCCATCCCGGGCAACGGCACCGTGTCCTTCCAGCTGAAGATGAGCACGGCCGGCATGTCCACGGGCACCGTGACCACGCGCGGCGCCATCGGCAGCGCGTCGGCCGTGCCGGACGCCGGCACGCCGATCTCCAGCCTCGTCAATGCCGATCCGTTCTTCGCCGGCGACAGCAATCCGGGCAACAACCGTCTCTCGCAGGACACCACGCTGAGCGTCGCGGCCGATCTGGCCTTGGCGAAAACCGCGTCGCCGGCTTATCCGACCGCCGTGATCGGCGGCGGCGAGGTCACCTACACGCTGACGGTGACCAACGACGGTCCGGCCGCGTCCACCAATTTCAACGTCCAGGATTCCTTGCCTCCGGGTTTCAGCGTGGTGGCGGGCAGTCTGGTCGGTGCGGGCTGGTCGGTTTCCGGTACGACATTCACGCATTCGGGCTCCCTGGGTTCGGGCGCGACCAGCAGTTTCACGTTCCGGGCCAAGGCGTATGCCAGCACCGGCGTATTCACCAACAACGCCAGCGTGCATGCCGTCGGCACGCCGGATCCGCGTCCGAACAACGACAACGCTTCGGTCGATACCCAGGTGGTCGCCGGCGCGGACCTGACCACGAGCATTGTCGCCAATCCGACCCCGGCTTCGACGGACGGCAGCGTCGTATTCACGGTGAAGGCGCAGAACCTCGGCCCGGACGCCGCCACCGGCGCCAAGGTCGTCATCGCATTGCCCACCGGTTTCACCTATGCCTCGTTTTCGGCGCCGGCCGGTTGGTCGTGCACCGACAGTGGCCTGACCGTCACCTGCACCCGTGCCGGCACCTTCGCCACCGGCGCCAACGACGATCTGCTGATTACCGCCACCGCGCCGTCCACCCCGGGCAGCGTGACGGCCGCGGCGGACATCAGCTCGACCTCGCCTTCCGATCCGAACGATGCCACCCACGGCACCAACAACAACCACGCCAGCACCACCTTCAACGTGCTGGCCAACGGCGCAGATCTGGCGCTGACCAAGATCAAGCGGGCGAAAACCGCGACGACGGGCGGCAACGACACCGTGGTGGTGGCGGGCAACACCTCCGCCAGCGACATGCGCAGCACGTTGACGCTGAAGAACAACGGCCCCAGCCGGATCACCGGCCAGGCGCAGATCGTGGACGTGCTGGCCGATGGCGAGGAATACATCGGCGTCGAAAGCGGGCCGTTCACCTGCACGGCGTCGCCGGCGGTCTATGCGCTTGGCAGCCCGCAAACGGTGACCTGCGACTACAACGGCACGTACCCGATCGCGGTGAATGCCAGCTACACGCTGCAGATGATCACCCGCGCGCGTGCAGCCAGCGATCCGGGCCAGCTCAGCAACAGCGCCTGCACCGGCGGTTCCGGCGGTTCGAGCGAGCCGCTGACCGAAGGCGGCGTCAACATGGACAAGATCACCGCCAATGATTGCACAGGGCCGGTCGGCATCCGTTCGACGTCGGCGGGGTCCAATCTGTCCATCAGCAAGGTCACCAGCACGCCGACCGGCGGCGACAAGGTGGTCGGCATCTCCGAAAACGCGGTGACGTATACCCTCACCGTGACCAACACCGGCACCGCCACCCCCGGCGTCGTGGTCAACGACCAGCTGCCCGGCTGGGTGAACGGCACGACGGTAGTCAATTCCGGCGACATCACGTATCCGGCCGGCTGGAGCTGCACTGTCAGCGGCGCGGGTTCGCTGGTCTGCAAGTCCGACACCACGCAGCTGCTCCAGGGGGCATCGGCGACCATCGCCATCACCCTGCACAACAGCGGCAACACGCCCGGCTTCCTGATGGACAGCGTCGGCAACGCCGCCGACGCGGCGTGCCCGGGCGCTCCCGCCAATACCTTCTGCAACCACGCCGGCGTCGGCGTGGACGGCAATGTCGCCGGTTCCATCGGCGAGTCGGACTGGAGCGACAACTATGCCGCCGACTGGGTGCGCGTGGAGCGGGTCGCCAACATGCAGACCCAGAGCAAGCAGATCACCAGCAGCCCCACCGGCCAGGCCGGCGTGGATTCGGTCTATCGCATCACCTACAGGAATGTCGGCCCGTCCACGGTGCCGAACGTGGTGTTCAACGACGTGTTCACCCTGCCGGCCGGCGATGCGGGCTTCGTTCTGGTCAAGGCGGGCCTTGCACCGAGTACCACCAACTGCTCGGTGAGCGCGACCGACCCGGGCATCACCAGCACGCCGGGCGGCGGCGGCATGTCGTATGCCAATCCCACGGGCAGTGACCAGACACTGACCTTGACCTGCCCGACGGTCGCCACGATGACCAACGGCAATACGCAAACGGTCAACCTGACCATCCGCCCGAACGTCAACGCCAGCAACAGCGGCCGCGTGTTCAACAACACCGCCGGTTTCACCGTCAACGGCGGCAGCGCGACCGGCAGCGACGCCAACGGCGCGTACAACTACAACTCGGATGCCAGCGCGCTCGACGACACCAAGTCCGCGACGCTGCCCTTCACCGCCGGCACGGTGGACCTGATCACGCAGAAGGTGGATGTCGGCTTCACCGGCGGCATCGATCCGCTCGGTTTCGATCCGGATACGCCGGCTGCCAATGTCATCACCTACCGCGTGCAGGTGCAGAACAATGGTCCGTCGGTGGCCAGCGACGTGCGCGTCCGCGATACGCTGACGCCGCCGAACGGCAAGCAGGTGACCTGGCTGGGCATGTCGACGACGGCCGGCGGCACGTATGCCACCACCGGCTGCAGCATCGACTCGGGCAGCGCCAACCCGGCCACCGGTCCGGCGACGCTGGTGCTGGACTGCCAGGTGCCGGGTGCCGGTTTCTCCACCAATGTGGCTGGCGTCATCGCCAGCGGCAGCAGCAGCGAGGTGTTCCTGCGCTATCGCTACGACACCGCGCCGGAGGCCAACGGCGACACGCAGTCCAATACCGCGCGGGCCTATTCGGCCGAGACCAAGGTGGGTACGGACCTGACCGCCGGCGATGCCAATCCGGCCAACAACGACGCCAGCGAAACCACCAGCATCTACCAGCGCGCCGACGTGGCCGTGCAGAAGACGGCGGTGACCGCGGCGCCGGCCGCCGATCCGGCAGTCGCGCTGCCGGCTGCCGCAGGTTCGGTGACCGTGAAGCAGCCGTTCTGGTACGTCGTCACCGGCATCAACAACGGTCCCGGCCAGAGCCTGTCCAAGGATCGCACGGGCAGCTCGCCGCTCAACGGTGACGGCACCGTCATCGTCGACACCTTGCCCGCAGGCCTCGTGGTGACCGGTCCGATCACCTGGCAGAAGGCCGGTCCGGCCCAGGCCGGCGCCGTGCCCGACGGCACCGGTACCTGCGTGCAGGCCGGGCAGACCGTGACCTGCAAGGTCGGCGACCTGACCCGCGCCGGCGCCGAGCAGGGCCAGGTGCGCATCCTCGTGCCCGCGCGCTGGGACGCCCTGCCTTCCGGCAGCACGGCCCCGCTGGGCAGCGCCAACAATTCGGCCAGCATCCAGACCGAGCAGGTCGACGACAACCCGGGCAACGACACTGTCACCGTGCCGCTGGATGTGTCCAACCTGAGCCTGGGCGGCACCGTCTACGTGGACAGCGATCGCGCCGGCGGCAACGGCGGCACCAAGCAGGGCAGCGAGGGCGGCATCGCCGGCGTGACGATCACGCTGAGCGGCACCGATGCCTACGGCAATGCGGTCAACCGTACGGCCACGACCGCGGCGGACGGCAGTTACAAATTCGACAACCTGGCGCCGTCGGATGCGAGCGGCTACACGATCACCGAGACGCAACCGGCCGGCTATGCCAATGGTCCCGTCGCGCCGCCGACCAGCGGCAGCGAAGCGGCCACGTTCGATCCTGGCAGCTATGCCAAGGGCGCGCCGAATTCGTCGTACGTGGCGGTGGTCGCACCGGGCACCGTGGTGCCGGGCGGCACCATCGCCAGCAAGGGCGCTGCCGGCGTGCACTACGACTTCCCGGAAGTGTCCGGCGCGTCGCTGTCCGGCTACGTCTATGCCGATCTGGACGGCAACCACGTGCGTAGCGCCGGCACCGACCCGGCCATCGCCGGGGCGACCGTCGAGCTGCTCGACAATGCCAGCGGCACCGTGCTGGCCACGACGACCACCGATGCCAACGGCTTCTACCAGTTCGGCAACCTCGACCCGGGCATCGTCTACGCCGTGCGCGAACCGCTGCCGGCCGGGTACGCAAACCTGTCGCTGGCGGTCAATCCCGGGCTGGTGAACGGCGCGGCCTGCGCCACCTGCACGCGCCAGACCGGCGCGGGCGGCGATGTCGCCAGCACCGACCGCATTGCCGGCATCGACCTGTCGGCGGGCAACGGCACGCTGTTCAACTTCGGCGAAGCGGCCGTCACCGCGATCAGCGGCACGGTTTACCTTGACCACAACGACGACGGCGACATGAATGCCGGCGACACCGGCATCGCCGGGGTGACGGTCACCATCGTCGGTGCCGGCCCGGACGGCGTGTTCGGTACCGCCGATGACACCACTGCGACGCTGACCACCGATGCCGACGGCCATTATGTCTATCCCGACGCGAAGGCCGGGCAGAACTACCGCATCGACGAAACCCAGCCGGGCCAGCTCGTCGACGGCAAGGAGCATCCGACCAACACGATCACGATCACCTCGCTGCCGCTTGCCGGTTCCACCGGCAACGATTTCGGCGAGCTGACGGCCGGTTCGATCGCCGGCAAGGTCTACGGCGACGGCAACGACAACGGCAGCATCGATGCGGGCGAGGCCGGGATCGGCAACGTGCAGGTGGTGCTGACCGGTACCGACGACCTCGGCCATGCGGTGAACCTCACCGCCACCACCGATGCGGACGGCAACTATCGTTTCGACGGCCTGCGCCCGGGTACCTACGTGGTGACCGAGCCGACCCAGCCGCCGCACACGCTCAACGGCATCACCACGCCGGGCCGCATCGGCGGCGTGCAGGCCGGCAATGCGACCCCGAAGACCACGGTGCCCTCGGCCATCAGCGGCATCGTGCTGCCGATCGGCGGCGCGTCGGTGGACAACAACTTCGGCGAGATCGGCGATTCGCCGGACCTGGTGGTGAGCAAGAGCGCCACGCCGGGCAAGTTCACCGTCAACAACGACGCGCGCTACACGATCAGCGTGCGCAACGTCGGCCAGCAGCCGACCACGGGCGAATACCTCGTGCAGGACCGTCTGCCCGACGGCGTGGTGCTGGCCGGCGTGCCGACCGGTGCGGGCTGGACCTGCACCGGGGCGGTGGGCGAGTCGCATTTCGACTGCCGCGCCAGTGCGGTGATCGCCGCCGGCGCCACGTCGCCGTCGACCATCGCGGTACCGGTGACGGTGGGCACGGCGGCGGCAGGCCATGGCGCGGTGAACAACGCGGTGCTGGTGTCCGGTGGCGGCGAGAACGACTCGCGCGCGCC
>DMID01000112.1 GCA_003449195.1 Lysobacteraceae bacterium
AGCCGTGGATGCCCATCTTGTGTTCCAGCGCGCCGCAGCGCAGCGCATTGCGCTCGCCGACGCTGCCGTCGCGGGCAACCTTGTACTTGGGGGTGACGAACAGCGAGATGCCCTTCGGACCGGCAGGCGCGTCGGGCAGCTTGGCCAGCACGAGGTGGACGATGTTCTCGCACAGGTCGTGCTCGCCGGCGGTGATGAAGATCTTGGTGCCGGTGATCGAGTAGCTGCCGTCGGCATTGGGCTCGGCGCGGGTCTTCAGCAGGCCCAGGTCGGTGCCGGCGTGCGGCTCGGTCAGGCACATGGTGCCGGTCCAGTTGCCGGCCACCAGCGGCTTGAGGAAGACCTCCTTCTGCCAGTCCTCGCCGTAATGCTTGAGCGCTTCGACCGCGCCGTGCGAAAGCAGCGGGAACAGGCTCCAGGCCAGGTTGGACGAGTTGGTCATCTCGGCCACGGCCATGCCGAGGGTTTCCGGCATGCCCTGGCCACCGGCCTCCGGCGCACCGGTCAGACCGGTCCAGCCGCCTTCCACGTACTGCGCGTAGGCTTCCTTGAAGCCGGGCGCGGTGGTGACTTCGCCGGTGTCCTTGTCGAGCTTGCAGCCCACCTCGTCGCCGATCGCGTTCAACGGCGACAGCACGGTGGTGGTGAAGCGGCCGGCTTCTTCCAGCACGGCGTCGATGATGTCGGCGGTGGCATCGGCAAAGCCGATGTCGGCGAACAGGCGGTCGGCCTTCAGCACGTCGTGCAGGGCAAAGCGGATGTCGTTGATCGGGGCGGAATAGGGGCTCATGGGGATGTCGTCGTCGTGCGGGGAAAAGGGACGCTCAACGCAGCACGCCGTCGAGGCCGGGTGCGGGGTTGAGCTGGTTGCGGCTGTCGATGTCGAAGCTGCGTGCTTTCTTGTCTTCCGGCGTGGCCTGGACGCTGCCTGTCAGCGTGTAGGCCAGCCCGTGCCGCCCGGCCAGCGCGTCGGCAACGGCAAGGCGGGCCAGGGAGGAGGGTTGCAGCGACACGCGGACCACGTCGGCCGATTCAGGGCCGATCGACAAGGCCGGGGACGCCTGCAGCGTGCCGGCTGCTTGTTCGGCGACGCTGACGTCGAGTTTCAGCGAGTCGAAGCGCATCGGGATGCTGCTGTAATTCTGCAGGCGCAGCTCGGCCGACCAGCTGCCGTCGGCCTGGACCGTGAGCTGCTGCAGGCTGGCCGCCGGCGGTGACACGCGCTTGACCATGCCGCCGCCGCATGCGCCGAGCGCGATGCAGAGAAGGGCCGTGGTGGCCAGCCGCAAGTTGCGTGGCATCGGATCGCTCCGGAACTTTGAGAAGTCCGAGAATACTACGGAGTATGGAAGGCGCAGGCGTGCTGCACTGCGGAAGAAAGGAGGATTGACAAGCCCGTCCGGGCGCGCCTTTGCAAAGCGGTGTCGGGGAAATCCGACCCGCATGTCCGGCCCGGTCCGGCTGTGTCGCGTGGTGGCCGAAGCGAGACTGGCGAGGCGATTTCCCCGCCTTGGATGCCGCCATGTCGAATGCGCCTTGCCAGGACGAGCCTTGCCAGGAGGAGTCCTCGCCGCACGGGGAAGGACGGTTCATCTTCCGCGTCCGCCAGTCCGGCCGTGCCTGGGAGCTGATTCACCCGCATCAGCCGGCCGCGAGGTTCCGCGACCAGATCGAGGCATTCGAACGGGCCGAATGCCTTGCCCGTGCCCATCGCCGTGAAACCGGCGCGCCGAGCGGCGTGGTATTCGAGGTTCCCGGCATCGAGACGCTCGCGGCGCAATTCGGCTGATGCCGGCCGGCATCGGGCATCGCGTATTCTTGTCCGATGCGGAAGGATCTGACCGAAGTCGCGCTGCGCGGCGTGTACTCCACCTTGCTGTACCTGCTGCTGCCGGCCACGGTCTACCACCTGATCTGGCGGGGCGTGCGGGTACGCGAGTATTTCCAGCGGTGGGGCGAGCGTTACGCCTCCTATTCGCGCATCCGCAACCGGCCTTGCGTATGGCTGCATGCGGTGTCCGTCGGCGAGGTCAACGCGGCAGTGCCGCTGGTGGAGCGCTTGCGGCGCGACCGGCCCGACATCCGCTGGGTCGTCACCACCTTCACGCCCACCGGGTCCGAACGCGTGCGCGTGCTGTGGGGGGATGCCGTCGATCACGTCTAT
Source organism: Lysobacteraceae bacterium (assembly GCA_003449195.1). GTDB lineage: Bacteria > Pseudomonadota > Gammaproteobacteria > Xanthomonadales > Xanthomonadaceae > Xanthomonas_B. Next base: position 2,165 of record DMID01000112.1, read on the forward strand.
CTGCCCTACGACGTGCCCGGCAGCGTGGGGCGCTTCCTTGATCACTTCCGGCCGCAGCTGGCGCTGATCATGGAAACCGAGCTGTGGCCCAACCTGATGTTCGGCTGCCGTGACCGCGGCATCCCAGTGCATATCGTCAATGCGCGTTTGTCGGCGCGCTCGCTGCGCGGATACCGCCTGCTGCGCCCGCTGATCGGGCGCGCGCTGCGCACGGCGCGCCGCGTGCTGGCGCAGTCGGGCGAGGATGCGCACCGCTTCATCGAACTCGGGGCCACGTCCGGGCAGGTGATCACGGTGGGCAACCTGAAATTCGACATTGCCGCGCCTGCCGAGTTGTCCGATTTCGTCGCGATGTTCCGCCGCCACGTGCCCGAATCGCGGCCGGTCTGGATCGCCGCCAGTACCCATGAAGGCGAGGAAACGGCCATCGTCGAAATGCATCGGGCACTGCGGATGCGTTGGCCGGACCTGCTGCTGCTGTGGGCGCCGCGGCATCGGGAGCGTTTCGCGAAGGCCGAAGGTCTGGCGCGCAGTGCCGGGTGGCAGGTGTCCACGCGGCGAGCCCGGGGCTGGCCCGGGCTCGAGGACGGCGTGTTCGTGATCGACACGCTGGGCGAGCTGATGGAGTTCTACGCCTGCGCGCAGGTCGCCTTCGTCGGCGGCAGTCTGCAACCCGTCGGCGGACACAATCTGCTGGAACCGGCGGTCGTGGGCACTCCATCCGTCACCGGGCCGCATCTGCACAATTTTGCCGAGATATCGCAGCGCATGCAGCGGGAAGGGGCCATCAGCATCTGTGCGGACGCCCATGCCGCCCGTTGCGAGCTGGAGCGGCTGCTGGCCGATCCGGAAGCGCGCCGCGCGATGGTCCGGGCCGGCACCGCCTTGCTGGAAAGTGGCCGTGGCGCGACCGGAAGGACGCTGGAGTGCATCGGCCTGGATCTGCCGGCCTGGGCCGAGGGATATCGGGCAGCGGACGACCCACATGAGAAATGAAAAAGGCGGGCAATGCCCGCCTTTCCATCTTCTGGCTCAGCCCGACAAGAAGCTCGCCGGATCCTTGCGGTTTCCGGAAACCCCGGCTCAGGGGTTCGGGGCGCGCTTGATCTCGGCATCGGCGGTGAGCAGGCGGTTGATGTCCTGCAGGTCGTCGATGTCGAGCGTGCCGGCCGCCTGTGCCAGCAGCAGGCGGTTTTGCAGGTAGTTGTACTTGGCGGTGGAGTAGTCCTGCTCGGCCGAGAACAGCGTGCGCTGGTTCTGCAGCACGTCCAGCACGGTGCGGGTGCCCACTTCCAGACCAACCTGCGAGGCCTCGTAGGCGGACTGCGCCGACACCAGCGCCAGGCGGCGCGCCTCGACCTCGCTGATGCCCGCTTCCAGCGTGTTGTAGGCATTGCGGGTGTTGCGGATGATCGAGCGGCGCTGCTGCTCGAAACTGTCCTGCGCCATGTCGCGCTGCGCCAGGGCCGCGCGGACCTTGGACTGGGTGCCGCCGCCGGCGAAGATCGGCACGTTCAGCGACAGGCCGATGCTCTTGGAATCGGCGCTGCCGTTGGTCGAGTAGCTGCCGGTGCCGACCGTGCTGCCACCCCAGGTGGCGCCGCGGCCGTAGCTTCCGCTCAGCGACAGGGTGGGCAAATGGCCGGCGCGTGCGGTGCTGACGTCGGCTTCGGCCGACTTGACCTGGTAGTCGAGCGACTTCAGTGCCGGGTTGCTGTCCAGGGCGGTGGCGACCCAGGCATTGGCATCCTTACCGGCCGGCAGTTCGGGGCGGAAATCGGCCGGCAGCGCCATCAGCCGATTGACCGGCTGGCCGGTGATTTCTTCCAGTGCCTGATAGGCATCCTTCAGCGAATTCTTCGCTTCGATCGTCGTGGCGCGTGCGCCATCGTACGAAGCCCGCGCTTCGTGCACGTCGGTAATCGGCGCCAGACCGACTTCCAGACGCTTCTGCGCGTAATCGAACTGCTTCTTGTAGGCCGCTTCGGAGGCCTCGGCCGCCGACACCGTGTCGATGGCCACCAGCACGTTGAAGTAGGCCGCCGAGGTGCGCACGATCAGCGAGTCGTTGGCCGATTCCAGGTCGAAGTCGGCGGCGTGGCTGAGTGCCTTCTGGCTGCGCAGGTTGGAGATGCGGCTGTAGTCGAACACCGACTGCGACAGGCTCACGCCGTAGTCGCGGGACTTGCCGGTGTCGCTCCACGAGCCGCCCTCGGGCTTGCTGTTGCTGCGGGTGAAGCTGGCGCTGCCGTTGAGCTGCGGCAGCAGCAGCGCACGGGCCTGCACGGCGCCTTCCTTCTGGGCCAGCCGTCCGGACTCGGCCGAAGCCAGCTGCGGGTCGCCGCTGCGGGCCATTTCGAAAGTCTGCATCAGGTCGGTGGCATGGGCGGCCAGCGGACTCAGCAGCGCGGCGAGCGCAAGGGCGATTGGGCGGCGGATCATCGGAGGGCTTCCTTGGGGGTTCTGCGTCAGAACGTGAATTGGGGTGTCGGCTCGGCGCCGACCAGATAGGCGAGATCGGTTTCGAACAACGATTCGACGTGGCCGGCGTTGACCGTGCCGTCGGCACGCACGCGCACGGCCTCCATCACCGGCGAGCGGCCGTGCACCACGAACAGGCGGCCGCCGGGGCGCAGCCAGCGGACGAAGGCGTTGGGGATAGCATCCACCGCGCCGGTCACGCAGACGGCATCGAAGCGGCGTTCGGTGTCCCAGCGCAGGGCATCGGCGGTTTCGATGCGCACGTTGCTCCCCAGACCGGTGAGGTCGAGGTTGGCACGCGCGGCCTGCGCCAGTTCGGGCTGGATCTCCAAGCTCAGCACTTCGCGTGCGAGCTGGCCCAGACAAGCGCTGATGTAGCCGCTGCCGGTGCCGATTTCCAGCACGTCTTCGCCGGGCTTGAGTTCCAGCGCCTGCAGCATGCGGCCCTCGACCACCGGCTTCATCGTGCGGGCACCGTGGCCGAGCGGGATTTCGATGTCGGTGTAGGCCAGCGCGCGGTGGATTTCCGGCAGGAAGGCTTCGCGCGGCAGGCTGGCGAGCACGTCGAGCACGTCCAAGTCGAGCACGTCCCACGGGCGGACCTGTTGTTCGACCATCAATTCGCGGGCTTGGGGGTAGTTCGGCGTGGTCATCGTGCTTGTCCGGCGCGGAGAGGGAGGGACGCCATTCTACCGGCGCCGCCGGAAGGTGGTGCAGTGCAGGATCGCCTTGCCGACGCAGGTGCCGTAGTGCCGGAAGTCACCGGGTCTGTCGGCAGGGCGGCGTCAGCGGGGTGCATATGCACGCAGGAAGAAATCGACGGTGGCGGCGATGTGGGCGTCCACTTCTGCCTGGTCGCAGGGCAATGCTACGCCGCAGGTCATGCGGGCGTGCAGTTCGCCCTTGAGCAGGCTGAACAGTTGCGAAGAGGCCCGCGACAGGGCTGCCGGCGGAATGTCCAGATCGCCGCGGTCGATGTGCACCTGCAACAGGCCGCCCAGCGCGGTCATCACGCGCTCGGGGCCGGCACACCAGAACAGTTGGCTCAGGCGCGGATCGGCGTTGGCCAGATCCTGCATCGCACGCTGGGTGGCCAGTGCTTCCGGGCTGGTGATCAGCTGGAAGAAGGCATGGCCGATCGCCTCCAGGCGTTGGCGCAGGTCGGCACCGGTATCGGCAATGAACAGCTCGTCGGGGATCAAGGTCTCGCACTGGGCGCGGATGGCCTGCGCGAACAGGGTAGCCTTGTCGCCGAAATGGCTGTAGACGGTCAGCTTGGACACGCCGGCCGCGGAAGAAATCTGGTCCATGCTTACCCGCTCGTAACCCTGTTCGATGAACAGCCGGCGCGCGGCATCGAGCACGGCGGCCCGCTTGCCCAAATCCTTGGGGCGTCCGGGGCCGTGCTGGCGTGGCGCGGCGGCAGGTTTGGCGACGGGAGCGTGGCGAACCATGACGCTAATACTATACCATTCGGTTCGATATTTGTAGCGCGCCGCCGGCCGCCGCCGGCTTCCCCGCACCCCAGACGCAAGGCCCGCATCGCCCATGAACCTTCTGCCCTGCCGGATGTTCCCGCCGCGTTTTTCCGCCGTGCTGGCATTGGCCCTGCTTGCCGCATGCGGCAAGGCGCCGGAGGCGCCGGCGCCTGTCCGGCCGGTGCTGGTGGTGCACCCGCTGCCGGTGCGCGATGCCGGCTTGCTGGCCTTCCCGGGTGAAGTGAAGGCACGGCACGAAAGCCCGCTGTCGTTCCGGGTGGGCGGGAAGCTGGTGGAACGCAAGGCGGATGTCGGTGACCGGGTCGGCAAGGGGGACGTGCTGGCGGTGGTCGATCCGGGTGACCTGTCCTTGCAGGCGCAGGCCGCAAAGGCGCAACTGGCAGCGGCCGATGCCGATTTGGTCCGGGCCAAGGGCGATCTGGCGCGTTATGCAAAGCTGGTGGACCAGCAACTGATCAGCCGCTCGGCCTACGACGCGCAGCTGGCAGCGTGGAAAGCGGCCGAGGGGCAGGCGCATGCCGCCCGGGCGCAGGCCGAGGTGGCGGGCAATCAGGCCGGTTACACCCAACTGCGCGCGCCCGCCGACGGCGCCATCGCATCGCGTCAGGTGGAAACCGGGCAGGTGGTGGCCGCCGGGCAGACCGTTTTCACGCTGGCGGCCGATGGCGAGCGCGAAGTGGCCATCGACCTGCCGGAAAGCCGCATCGACGAATTCCGCGCCGGCCAGCCGGTGCAGGTGGAACTGTGGAGCA
>DMID01000059.1 GCA_003449195.1 Lysobacteraceae bacterium
CGCCAGCCGCGCGCTCTGCGCCGGGGTCAGCCGCGCGGCGTCCACATGCCAGAAATGCCGGGCCGCCGCCTGCGCGCCGTACACGCCATCGCCGAACTCGGCGATGTTGACGTACATCTCGAGGATGCGCTCCTTCGGCCACAGCGCCTCGATCAGCACCGTGTACCAGACCTCCAGCCCCTTGCGGACCCAGTTGCGTCCCTGCCACAGGAACAGGTTCTTGGCCACCTGCTGGCTGATCGTGCTGGCGCCGCGCAGTTTTCGGCCCTTGGCATTCTGCTCGCGCGCTTTCTCGATGGCCTTGAAGTCGAAGCCGTCGTGCACGGCAAAACGCTGGTCCTCGGCCGCCACCACCGACATCGGCAGGCTCGGCGCGATCCGCTCCAGCCCGCGCCAGTCATAGGCAAGCCGGAATCCCCAGTCACCCTGCAGCAGCGCCCCGGCCTGACGTTCGATCATCACCATCGACAGCGGCGGGTGCACGAAACGCAGCACCAGCACCTGCAACACCGTGCCCACGACGAACACCAGCGCCAACGCCGACGGCCAGCGCCACCACCGCCCGCGCCGCCTCGCCGTGCCGGCTGCTGCTTGATCCCGCCCCATGTGCGCCCCATATGAATGTCCGACCCGATGGCCGGCCTGCCATTATCGGCCCAATCCAATTCCATTTTTCCGCCATGAACAACGACGACCTGCTCACCCGTTTCCTGCTGCCTGCCGCCGGCGTGCGCGGCGTGCACGTCCGCCTCCGCGAGAGCTGGCAGACGTTGCTTTCGCATGCCGACTACCCTGCCGCGGCCCGCGAACTGCTCGGCGAGGCCTGTGTCGCGGCGGCCCTGTTCACCGGGCACACCAAGATCGATGGCCGCCTGTCGATCCAGCTGCGCAGCAGCTCGGCACTGCGCACTCTGTTCGCCGAATGCACCGCTTCCGGACAGATCCGCGGCATAGCCCAGCTGGCCGAAGACTCCGGCGATGCCCCGCGCGACCTGCGCCAGCTCGGCGAGGACGCCCTGCTGGCCATCACCATCGAAAACCCCGGCCTGGACCCGCGCGAGCCCCAGCGCTACCAGAGTCTCGTGGGGCTCGACGCCGGCCGGCTGGACGAGGCATTCGAAGACTATTTCCGCCAGTCCGAACAATTGCCGACCCGGCTGCTGCTGGCCTCCGACGGCACGCGTGCCGCCGGCCTGCTGCTGCAGAAACTGCCCGGCGATGCCGGCGACGAGGACGGCTGGAATCGGATCGGCGCCCTGTTCGACACGCTGGCCACCACCGAGCTGCTGGACACCGACGGCGAAACCCTGGTGCACCGATTGTTCCACGAGGAGGCTCCGCAATCGCTGGGCGGCAAGCCCCTGCATTTCGGCTGCTCGTGCTCGCGCGAGCGGGTCGAAGGCATGCTTCAGGCCCTCGGCGAAGACGAGGCCCGGGCCGCCGCCGAAGCCACCGGGGCGGTGGAAGTGCGCTGCGAGTTCTGCGGTCAGGAATACCAGTTCCCGGAAGCCGAATTGAAAACCCTGTTCCAGCCCGTGGCCCTGCAACACGAAGCTCCGCCGCACCTGCACTGAGCACGCCCAGTCCGCCGTCGCGCTTGTTAAAGAAACATAAACGCTCTAGGATTCTGGCCAACAGAAAGGGAACTTCGGCCATTTCCGGCTGTCTTTGTCGTCGCCATGCAATTCCGACCTCTCGCCGCCATGTTGTCCCTCGTGCTCGCCCTTGGTGGGATGGTGGATGCGCATGCCCAGAACACCCGGAAACGCACGCCGCACACCACCGTCCTGCCGGTGCTCAACAAGGAAAGCGGCAAGGTCGAAGCCGTGCTCGAACTGCAGCCCACTGGGCAAGTCAATGCCGGTGCCCGCTGGAAGTTCGGCAGCAACTCGATCGACGCGGCTTTCGGCCTGTCTTCCGGTGATTCGCTGGGCCTGCTCTGCAGCAGCTCGGGTGGCGGCGCCAGCATCACCACGCTGGCAAGCCACTGCATGCTCGCCAGCGTCGGCGGCAAGGCCGATGTCGCCGGCAACGGCGGCCGCCTGTCGGTCGGCACCACCTTCAGCCGCCCCGGCGGCCGCCTGACCCTGTCGGCAGGCACCGAGCACGACTCCCTGCCCGCGTGGCTTGCCGGCAACGGCGTGGCTTCGGGCCATGTGCAGCAGAACGACCTGACGGTTTTCGGCCGCAAGAGCATTGGCCGTGAAGGCTTTGTCTCGATCGGTGGCACGGTGGCCCACGCCCGCCTGATCCCGCTGGCCGACGCCCCGGTCGCGGTCGCCAACCAATGGGACAGCAAGAGCTTCAGCATCGGCGGCGGCTATGGCGCATTCAGTGCCAACGTGATCGGCCGCGTGGTCGATGCCCCCGGCAACAGCAGTGCATGGCAAGGCCTTGGTCTGGGCATCACCTGGCGCACCCCGTGGAGCGGGCAGCTCACCATCGGCGCGGAAAACGTGGTCACCCGCGGCAAGAACCCGTTCGCCCCGAATGCCGCTTCCACCGGCAGCGATGGCACCGTGCCGTACGTGCGGTACGAGCAGGACCTCTGATATCCCCGCAGCAAGCGGGGCGGGTACACACGGTTCGCCTCGGCCTGAAGATCATTCCACCGGGATCAATGTCGAGATGACATGCTCGACGTATGCTCCGAATTCGTCCTGGCTGAGCTTGGGCTGCTGCACGTGCAGCGACATCTGCAGGAAGCCCACGTAGACCGCGTACGCCAACCGCGCCCGATGCTGGGCATCGGCAGGGCCCATGCCGGCCTGGCGGAACGAAGCCGACAGATAGTCCATGCGGCGCTGGGCGATGCGGTCGATCACCGGCCGCACGATGGGGTGATCCAGCGCCTTGAGCAGCTCACTGTAGATGATGTGGGTCTTGGTCTCGTGCGCCACCAACTGGAACAGCGTGCGCAAGCGCGCGCGGGGGTCGGGCAAGGCCTCCAGGCTGCCGAAGACGCGTTCCTGCTCGATGGACTCCCAGCGCTCCAGCGCCGCCTGCAGCAAGGCGTCGCGCGAAGGAAAATGCCAGTAGAAGCTGCCCTTGGTAACGCCGAGGCGCCGCGCCAGCGGCTCCACCGCGACGGCAGTGACGCCTTGCTCGGCAATCAGGGTCAAGGCGGCCTGGGCCCAGTCATCGGCACTCAGGCGACCGTTGCGGGGCGAGGTGCGGGGGTCTTCGACAGCGGTATTTCGATCCATGTGCCGATTTAACCATACGCTGGCATCGAACGCAGTATTGCATGCTGCAGCGCAGCAAATTCGCCATTGCTTTCAATGAGTTGAGTGCAAGAAAATCCATACGCAATCGTATTGACAGCACTGCGAGAGGGTCCATACCATTAAGTATGGTCAAGCCTGCCACTCCCGCATCGAAAGTCGCCGCCGCACCTGCGCATGTGGTCGGTGCGGGCGGCTTGCCGTTGGCGACGGACTTCATGCTCGACCTGTCCTCGGACGAAAAGCCGGTGCTGCTGTTCGCCCACGGTTTCGGCCAGACCCGCAAGGCGTGGCGGCAAACGGCCGGCACGCTGGCCATGCATGGCTACGGCAGTCTTGCCTACGATGCGCGCGGCCACGGCGAATCCGGTCGCAACGAAGAAGCACAAGCCTATTCGGGCGTGCAGTTCACCGACGACCTCATCATCGTTGCGGGCGAACTGCCCAAGCCGCCGGTGCTGGTGGCCGCGTCGATGGGCGGCCTGTTCGGCCTGCTGGCCGAAGCGCGCTGGCCGAGCCTGTTCCGTGCCATGGTGCTGGTGGACATCACGCCACGCTGGGAGACGCGCGGTTTCGAACGCATTCTCGGTTTCATGACCGCACATCCGCAAGGGTTCGATTCGCTCGACCAGGCTGCCGATGCCATCGCCGCCTATCTGCCGCACCGTGCACGCCGCAAGACCCCGGACGAACTGCGCGACGTGCTGCGCGCAGGCAGCGACGGCCGCTGGCGCTGGCATTGGGATCCGCGGCTGATAGACGAACTGGCCCGCGACAGCGAACGCCACCAGGATGCCATTGCCCAGGCGGCCCGTGCGGTGCACTGTCCGGTCTTGCTGGTCAGCGGCGGCCGCAGCGACCTGGTCTCGGAGGAGACCGTCGAGCATTTCCGCAGCCTCGTGCCCCATGCCCGGCACGAGCACTTGCCCGCCGCCACCCACATGGTGGCCGGCGACGACAACACCGCCTTTACCACTGTCGTACTGAACTATCTGGCCGAGCTGTCGGCGGCCTGCCATCCCGGAGGAACCATCCAATGAGCGTCGCGATTCCCTTCCTGGCCTTGCTGCTGATCAGCGGCATCGTCGCCTACCACCGCATGCGCATGGCCGTGTGGGCCATCGCATCGGCCATCGCGCTGGCCGCATGCTGGTTCCTCGGTGCCAGCCACGTCGCCACCACCGTCGCAGCCGTCATTGCGGCGCTGATCGCATTGCCGGTGTTGCTGCCTTTCATCCGCAAGCCGCTGCTGTCGGGCCCCTTGCTCAAGGTGTTCCGCAAGGTGCTGCCGCCGCTGTCGCAGACCGAGCGCATCGCGCTGGAAACCGGTTCGGTCGGTTTCGAGGGCGAGCTGTTCACCGGCGACCCGGACTGGCAGAAGCTGCTGAACTATCCCAAGCCGCAGCTGACCGCCGAAGAGCAGGCCTTCCTCGACGGCCCGGTCGAAGAGCTGTGCAAGATGGTCGACGAATGGGACATCAATCACGTCCGCGCCGACCTGTCGCCGGAGTTGTGGGACTTCATCAAGAAGAACCGCTTCTTCGGCATGATCATCCCGAAGGAATACGGCGGTCTGGGCTTCTCGGCGCTGGCCCACCACAAGGTGATCCAGAAGCTGGCCTCGATCTCTTCGGTGGTCAGCTCCACCGTGGGCGTGCCCAATTCGCTCGGCCCCGGCGAGCTGCTGGTCCACTACGGCACCAAGGAGCAGAAGGATCATTACCTGCCGCGTCTGGCGCAGGGCCTTGAAGTGCCGTGCTTCGGCCTGACCGGTCCGTTCGCCGGCTCCGACGCCACCTCCATTCCGGACTACGGCATCGTCTGCAAGGGCGAGTGGAACGGCGCCAACGTGCTGGGCGTGCGCCTGACCTTCGACAAGCGCTACATCACGCTGGCGCCGGTGGCGACGATCATCGGTCTGGCCTTCCGCATGTACGACCCGGACGGTCTGCTCGGCGACACCAAGGACATCGGCATCACCTTGGCGCTGCTGCCGCGCGATACCGATGGCGTGGATGTCGGCCGTCGCCACTTCCCGCTCAACTCGCCGTTCCAGAACGGCCCGGTGCGCGGCAAGAACGTGTTCATCCCGCTCAGCCAGCTGGTCGGCGGGCCGGAAAAGGCCGGCAAGGGCTGGAACATGCTCAACGAATGCTTGGCCGTGGGCCGCTCGATCACCCTGCCCTCCACCGCCAGCGGCGGCGCCAAGGCCGGTGCGGTGGTCGGCGGTTCGTATGCCCGCATCCGCAAGCAGTTCGGCCTGTCGGTGGGCCGTTTCGAAGGCGTGGAAGAGGCACTGGCCCGCATCGGCGGCAAGGCCTACAAGATCAGCGCGCTGTCGCAGGCCACCGCCGCCGCGGTGGACCGCGGCGACGTGCCTTCGGTACCGTCGGCCATCGCCAAGTACCACTGCACGACGATGGCGCGCGAGTGCATCGGCGACCTGATGGACGTGATCGGCGGCAAGGGCATCATCCTCGGGCCGCGCAACTTCGCCGGCCGCAGCTGGCAGGCCTCGCCGGTGGCCATCACCGTGGAAGGCGCCAACATCATGACCCGCAGCCTGCTGATCTTCGGCCAGGGCGCGATCCTGTGCCATCCGTGGGTGCTGCAGGAAATGAAGGCTGCGCAGGACGAGGACAAGGCTCGCGGCCTGCGCGATTTCGACCGCAACCTGTTCGGCCACATCCGCTTCGGCATTTCCAACGCGGTGCGCTCGTTCTGGTTCGGCCTGACCGGCGCACGCTTCGGTGCCGCGCCGGGCGACGACTACACCCGCCGCTTCTTCCGCAAGCTCGACCGCTACTCGGCCAACCTCGCGCTGATGGCCGACATCTCGATGATGACCCTCGGCGGCAAGCTGAAGTTCAAGGAGTCCCTGTCCGGGCGTCTGGGCGACGTGCTCAGCCACGTCTACATGACCAGCGCGATGCTCAAGCGCTACCACGACGAAGGCGCGCCGCAGGCCGAACGGCCGCTGCTGGCCTGGGCCTTCCACGACAGCGTGCACAAGATCGAGGAGTCGCTGTCGGCCGCACTGCGCAACTTCCCGATCCGTCCGATCGGCTGGCTGATGTGGGCGCTGGTGTTCCCGCTCGGCCGCCGTGCCGAAGCCCCCGGCGACCGCCTGAGCCGGCGCGTGGCGGCCCTGCTGATGTCGCCCAACGAGGCGCGCGACAGCTTGGCCCGCGGCGTGTTCCTGACCCCGGGCGAACACAACCCGGGTGGGCGCATCGCCAGCTATCTGGAAAAGGCCGTGCAGGCCGAGCCGGTGGAGCGCAAGTTCCTCAAGGCGCTGAAGACCCGCGGCATCGAAGCCCTGGATTTCCCGGCCCAGCTCGACGAGGCCGTGGCCCACGGCGTGATCACCGCCGACGAGCGCATCCTGCTGGAAGAGCTGCGCGCGATCACGATGGACACGATCACCGTGGACGACTTCGACGCGCACGAACTGCGCGCGGCCACGTACTACGAGCGCGACGGCGCGGATGGTGCCCGCGCGGCAGCCTGAGCCATCACGTGACATGAAGCAAACGCGAAACGGCGGGCCTTGCGGCCCGCCGTTTTTCGTCCACGCAACGCCCCCACCGGACATGGAGCACCCCATGGCATGAGCACAGCCGCTCCCTTGCTTTCGCTGTGGAATCGCCTGTCGCGCTGGCCGGCCGGCAGTTGGCTGTTTTCGCGCGCGATCTGTTTCAAGGCGCCCTACTTCGGCACGATTTCGCCCCGCATCACCCGGCTGGAAGCCGGGCGTTGCGAAGCCCGCATCGCCGACCGTCGCCGCGTGCACAACCACATCGGCACCGTGCATGCCATCGCGCTGTGCAATCTGGCCGAACTCGTGGCCGGGGTGATGACCGATGCCACCCTGCCCGCCGCGATGCGCTGGATCCCGAAAGGCATGACGGTGGAATATCGCAAGCGCGCCACCGGCACGCTGCGGGCCGAAGCGTTGCCCGAACGGCCCATCGTCGTTTCCGCCGAGGCTTACGATCTGCCGGTCCGCGTGACCGTCACCGACCGGAAGGGCGACGCCGTGTTCGTCGCCACCATCGCGATGCGGGTATCGCCCAGGCCTGCGCGAGGCTGAGCGGCCGTCGGCAGACTCAGCCTGCCGCCAGCGTCGCGGCCAATGCCAGCAACGCCGGCAAGCCCTGTACCCAGAAGATGCGCCGGCTCACGCTCCATGCGCCGTACAGCGCGGCCGCCACCACGCAGCCGAGGAAGAACAGCATCACGTCCTGCTTGCCCGTCGCCACGCCCCACAACAGACCGACGGCGAGAAAACCGTTGTACAAGCCCTGATTGGCGGCCAGCACGCGCGTGATTTCCGCCTTTTCCGGCGTGTTGCGGAACACCTTCATGCCGAGCGGCCGGGTCCACAGGAACATTTCCAGCACCAGGAAATACAGGTGCAGCAAGGCCACCAGCACGGTCAGGAGGATGGATATCGAATGCATCGGCAGGGCTCTGGGTGGCTCAGGGTGATCGTTCGGCAGACGGCAGCGAGCCGAGTGCATCGGTGCGTCGCGACAGTCTCCAGCCGATGCCCGCCGCGACCATCGCCGCCGCGGCGCTGATCCCGGCGAAACCGCCGGTGGCCATGCCCAACAGCTTCAGGCCGTTCATGCTCAGCGCAATGGAGAGATCGCCGAAGCGCCATACCGCCGTGTCCACCGCGTTCTGGCCCTTGTAGCGCACGTTGCGCGGCACCCGCGTGTACAGGCTGTGGCGTGCCGGCTCGGCCATGCCGTAGGCCAGACCGCGGCTGACGATCAATGCCACCGCCACCGCCGGCATGCCGAACAGCAGCGGCGCATGCGGATCCGGCGAGAACACCACCACCAGCAACACCGCGATGCTGACCAGCGCCCAGATCAGGATCACCGGCGCCGGCCCCTTCTTCGGCAACAACCAGCGCGTGAGGGTGAGCTGGGCAATGACGGTCAGCACGTTCGCGGCCAGATCGACATTGGCGGCAAAACGCGTGCGCGCGATGGCATCGGCGCCGAAGCTGAGATTGGAGTAATCGGTCACCAGCGCATAGTTGACCGTGCCGATGCCGTCGGCCAGCAGCAGCAGCAGCGACATGTTGCGGATGAAGGGGTCCGCGAAAATCTGCTTCAAACCGTCGAACATGCCCCCGCCCACGGCGGCTTCATGCCCCGGTTCGTGCCGGCGCGCACCATGCAGGCGTGCCCAGTGCCCGAGCGCCACCACGCAGCCCAGCGCGACGCACAGCAAGCCCGCCGACACCACCAGCAAGGGCGCCACGCCGATCACGCCCACCAGCGAGCGGGTCAGCGCCGGCCCGGTGACCGCGCCGACCGTGCCGGCCACGGCGATGATCGGGAACAGGCGTCGCGCCTGCTCGCTGCTCCAGATGTCGGACATGAAACTCCAGAACACTGACACCACGAACAGGTTGAACACGCTGACCCACACGAAGAACAGCATGCCCAGCGCTTTCGGCGTCAGCAGCCCTTGCCCGGTGAACAGCGGCACGAAACCGATCAGGCAGGCAATGAAGAACACGTACACGACAGGCACCACCACCCGCCGCGGCCAGCGCGTGATCAATGCGGCAAACAGCGGCGACAGCAACAACGTGCCGACGAAGGTGGCCCCGTAGAACCACGGCAACTGGGTGGAACCCACTGCGGCCGACAACTGCTCGCGCACCGGCCGGATCACGTAGTACGCGGCCAACACGCAGAAGAAATAGGCGAACGACAGCGCGACGGCCCGCCATTCCCCCGTGTGTACTCTGCCCTGACTGGACTGCATCCGGCCATGTTCCGTCGCGAAGATGCGCGCAAGGTAGCCGATGCACCGCAACATCGCCAATGCCGCCAGGCCGATGCAGCGTTCCATCGACCATCGGCGTATGCCCGACGTGCACCGCTCCGGCTAGGCTCGCCCGGTCTTGGTCGCGCCTTCGGGAAGGGATGCCATGTACGACTACGTGATCGTCGGTGCCGGCTCGGCCGGTTGCGTGCTGGCCAGCCGGCTCAGCGAAGACCCCGATTGCCGGGTGCTGCTGGTCGAGGCCGGCCCGCGCGACCGCCATCCCTTCATCCACATGCCCGCCGGCATCGCCCGCCTCGCCCGCAACCGCCGGCTCAACTGGAACTACGTCACCGAACCGGAAGCCCGGCTCGATGGCCGCCGGATGTGGTGGCCGCGCGGCAAGGTGCTCGGCGGCTCCAGCGCGATCAACGCGATGTGCTACGTGCGCGGCGTGCCCGCCGATTACGACGGCTGGGCCAGTGCCGGCGCCGACGGTTGGGCGTGGGCCAACGTGCTGCCGTACTTCCGTCGCAGCGAGGGCAACATGCGCGGCGTCGATGCACTGCATGGAGGAGACGGGCCACTGGCCGTCTCCGACCTGCGCCACGTCAACCTGCTCAGCCGCGCCTTCATCGAAGCCGGCATCGAGGCCGGATTGCCGCGCAACGACGACTTCAACGGCCCGGTACAAACCGGCGTCGGCCTGTACCAGGTCACGCAGAAGGACGGCGCCCGCTGCTCGTCGGCCACCGCCTATCTCGCACCGGCCCGCGCACGCCCGAATCTGCAAGTGGTCACCGGCGCATTGGTCCGGCACATCGTGCTGGAGAACGGCCGTGCCGTCGGCGTGGCCTACGCGCACGGTGGCCGGGAACTCGTCGCCCGCGCCGGGGCCGAGGTGCTGCTGTGCGCCGGCGCGATCAACTCGCCGCAGTTGTTGATGCTCTCGGGCATCGGACCGGCCGAAACGCTGCGCGCGGCCGGCATCGACGTCGAGCTGGACCAGCCCAACGTCGGCCGCCACCTGCAGGACCATCTGGACATCTGCACGCTGTTCCACACCGTGCCCGGCATCAGCTACGACCGCGCCAGCGAGCTGAAGATCGCCTTCGAGTACTTCCTGCGCGGCCATCGCGGCGCCGGTACCAGCAACGTCGCCGAGGCCGGCGGTTTCATGCGCTCGCGCCACGCGGCGGATGCGCGCAACGACATCCAGTTCCACTTCGTCCCGGCCATGCTCGACGACCACGGACGTCATCGCCTGCCCGGCGACGGTTACACGCTGCATGCCTGTTTCCTGCATCCGCGCAGCCGCGGCCGCATCGGCCTGCACGATGCCGACCCGCGCCGCGCACCGCGCATCGAGGCCAACTACCTGTCCGACCCGGACGGGTTCGACCTCAAGATGATGGTGGAATGCGCGCGGCTGTCGCGCGAGATCCTTGCCCAGGCCGCGTTCGACCCGTGGCGCGGTGCCCCCATCTTCCCCGCGCGCAACAATCTGTCGGACACCGAACTGGCCGGTTTCGTCCGCGCCAAGGCCGAAACCATCTACCACCCGGCCGGCACCTGCCGCATCGGCAAGCCCGACGAAGGCGTGGTCGACCCGCAGCTGCGCGTGCACAGCATCGCCGGGCTGCGCGTGGTCGATGCCTCGGTGATGCCCACCCTGCCCAGCGGCAATACCAACGCGCCCACCATCATGATCGCCGAGCGCGCGGCCGACCTGATCCGCGGCTTGATCGCCTAGCGTCGGGCCGGCATGGCCGAAGCGGCCCGCGTGGCCAGCCACACGCCGAACGCCGACAACGCAAAGCCGGCCACCTTGGCCGGCGTCAGCGATTCGCCGAACCATGCCAGACCGAATATCGCCGTCACCGGCGGCATCAGGAAGAACAGCGAGGCCACCGCCGACGCGGCGCCATGCCGGATCAGCACGAACAGCAGCGTGAATCCACCTATCGAATTGACCAGCACCAGCCATGCCAGCGGCCCGACCGATGCCGGCGATACCGCCTGCATGAGCGAGCCTTCATGCAGGGCCAAGGGCAACAGCGCCAGGGTGGCGGCGGCATTCTGGATGGCAAGCCCCATCCTCGGGTCCAGATGCGAGGCGTGACGCTTCTGGTAGACGGTGCCGAAGCCGATGCCTGCCAGCCCGATCGCCAGCCCTGCCCATGCCGCCGCGGAATCCAGCGGTTGCAGGCGATCGGCCACTACCAGCGCCACGCCGGCCACGCCCAGCGCCATGCCGAGCCAGCCACGCCGGCTGAGCCGCTCGGCCCCGGTTGCCATCGACACCACGGCCACCAGCAGCGGCATGCAGCCGATGGCCAGCGCCGAAATCCCCGCCCCGGCCCCGTGCACGAAGGCCCAGTAAACGCCACCGAACTGCATCGCCAACATCAGCACGCCGCTGACGGCGCTGTGCAGCGCCTCGCGCCATGTGGCCCGCCGCACGCCCGCCAACGCGGCAAGTCCGGCAAAGATCGCCGCGGACAGGCCGAAACGCCACACCAGCACACCGAAGGCCTCGGCATGTGCCACGGCCTCCTTGCCCGCGATGTATCCCGTGCACCAGACCAGAACGAAGGCCAGCCCGGTGACGGATTCGCGCTGGCGTGATGACAGGCCCATGGCCTCGATCTTCGGGCCGCGCGCGATGGCGGGATAGGCGACCTTGGTCCGATGCGGCGGCCATCCGCGCCGGCTTCCACGCGTCATGGATGGCCCGATGACGGCGCATGCCAATGCGAAGCGAATCAATGCATTGATCGTGGTTCATGCACCAGTTTGTGCAATCGGGAAAAGCGGCGCTAGAATCGACAAAGCCCTGTCGGACAGGCATTTCCTGCCATGAATCACCCGCGCAAGCGCCGCGCCTTTTCCTCGCTCTCGCTCGGCCTGTTCGCCGCCCTGCTCCCGGTTTCCCTCGTGTCGCCCGCGCAAACGGGCGCCTTGGCCAGCCAGGTGCAGAGCCTGCCCACCGCCATCGCCGAAGAATCCCCGGCCCGGCAATTGCCGCTGGCCGCCGGTTTCAACGTGGCCGGGTTCGAGGACATCGCCCGGCACCTGACCGAAAACGGCCGCGTCCCCGGCATGGCCATGGCCATCGTGCACGACGGGCACGTGCTGAGCGCACGCGGTTATGGCGTCACCGACGTCAGCCACCCCGAACCGATCGACGCGCATACCGTGTTCCGCCTGGCCTCGCTGTCCAAGGCCTTCGCCGGCACCATGACCGGCCTGCTGGTCAACGACGGCGTGCTGCGCTGGGACAGCAAGGTCACCGACTTCCTGCCGGATTTCAAACTCTCCTCGCCCGAAGCCACCAAGCGCCTGACGGTGGTGGATCTGGTCAGTCAGCGCTCGGGGCTTGGCCACAACGCCTACGATCCGGATCTGGAAGCCAATGCCGACTTCCATTCGCTGACCCGCAAGATGGCCTACACGCCGCTGGCCTGCATGCCCGGCGACTGCTACGGCTACCAGAACGTCGCCTTCAGCCTGGTCGGCGACATCGCGTTCAACGCCTCCGGCAGTTTCTACGAACAGCTGGTCGAGCGCCGCATCTTCAAGCCGCTCGGCATGAACGATGCCAGCCTCGGCCTGGCCGGCATCGAAGGCAGCCCGCGCTGGGCGCGCCCGCACGTGCGCGGCGGGCGTGGCTGGGTGTCGCTTGCGCCCAAGCCGGCCTATTACCGCGTTGCGCCGGCCGCCGGCGTCAACGCCAGCATCAGCGACATGGCGCAATGGCTGATCGCCCACACCGGGCATCGCCCCGACGTGCTGCCGGCACCGCTGTTGGCCACGCTGCACGCCCCGCTGATTTCCACGCCGGGCGAGCGCCGTGCAGGGTGGCGCCGCGAACGCATCAGCGAGGCGGATTACGCCATCGGCTGGCGCGTGTTCGACTACGCCGGACATCGCGTCGTGTTCCATGCCGGTGCGGTGCAGGGGTATCGCGGCATGATCGCGATGATCCCGGAAGAGGATTTCGGCACCGTCATCCTGTGGAACAGCGAGAGCCCGCTGCCCTCCGGCCTGCTGCCCACCATCCTCGACCGCGCGCTCGGCCTGCCTGCCCGCAAATGGATGGACATCAACACGGACTTCGGCGACGACACGCTGTACGTGGAGCGCGGCAAGCCGCAGGAATCGCGCGGCGTGCAGACCGCCAGCGGCGGATCGCCGACGCGCTCGAAAGCCTCGCCGCATTGACGTGACGAGCGCCGCGCCGCTGCGGCGTGACGCCTGCATCCGACGTACCCTTGCCTTGCCGAAAACCGGCAAGGCCAAGTTCGAGCGGGGACCGCCCCCATTCGTCAAGACATAAAAAAAACTCCCCCTCCGCTGGGCCGGAGAGGGAGTTTTACGTCGCTTGCGCGCCGGCAACCGCCGATCGATCAGATCAGCGGTGAGGGAGTCGTCGGCAAGGTCACGACCGGGCCGGCCTTCTTCTTCGCGGCAGCCTTCTTCTTGGGCGTGACGACCGGGCCAGCCTTCTTCTTCGCGGCCACCTTCTTCACTGCCTTCTTGGCAACGGCCTTCTTGACGACCTTCTTCACCGCCTTCTTGGCGACGGCCTTCTTGGCGACCTTCTTCACCGCCTTCTTGGCGACGACCTTCTTCGGGGCGGCCGCCTTCTTGGCGACCTTCTTCATTGCCTTCTTGGCGGCAGGTTTCTTGGCAACTTTCTTCGTGGCCATGGGTGGCTCCTCGTCAGTGATTGGTTGGTACAGCGTGCCCAGTTGCGAGCTGACCGACAGCGACGAGCGCCGCGGCCTCCGTCGCTGCGCGGATGCGCAACGGTCCGGATACGGAAACACCCGCATCGGTGTTCGACACGGGTGTCTTGGTATTGGCGGGACATCCTTTCCCGAGGGGAAACCGCTTCTTGTCCGCCGTCGCGATGAGGCCAGCGGGGTTCGATTCGCGTTTTCCGTTTGACGTGTTGATCTGCTTCAATCCCTTCTGCAGGCGTTGTCTGCTGGGCGAAACCTAATCACGGTTTTT
>DMID01000014.1 GCA_003449195.1 Lysobacteraceae bacterium
CCGGCGGCGCTGGACGGCGAGGCGATCGCGGCGGCGGCGCCGACGGCGGTGCTGGTCGCGCTGGAGCCGGCCATCGAGGATGCGATGGAGCGGCTTGCTCCCGTGCTCGAGGCGCCGGGCATTACCCTGATCTTCGACGATGCCGAGGTCGCCGCCGGCCGTGCCGGTTGGGATGCGCAGCGGCAGGTCCGCCATCTGTCGGCCAAGTTGAACGGCCATGCGGACGTGCTCCCGCCTGGTCATGATGAACAAGGCGACGTGGTCCTGGCTCCGGGCCTGCCGACGACGCCGCAGCAACGGCATGCCGAAGCGGTGATCGGCCTGCACGTGGATGAAGCCGGTCTGCTGGCCGACGCGTTGCCGGCCGACGGCTTGCTGGCGGCATCGGCGCCATTGCCTGGACATGCGCAGGCACCCGATGCGGTGCTGGACGTGTTGCCTTGGGAAACCATCACGCTGTCCGCCGATGAACCCACCGTGGAGCCGTCGCCTTCCGAACCTGCGGCCGCAGGTCTGGACGCGGACGTGCCGGCAGCGTCGCCGGATGCAGCCGCGGACGCGCCTTTTGTCCCGCCGCCGGCGAGCTGGGCATTGGTGGACGAGCCGACCGAGTCGGAGCTGCACGCGAGCACGCCGGCCGTGGCGGTTGCCGAAATATCGACCGAAGGCCTGAGTCTGCTCGATCCGAAGGCCGGAGCGGTCGGCACCGTTGATGGCGCCGTGCTGGTGCTGGCCGGCATCGGCGGCCCCGATGCCGTGCGCAAACTGCTGGCCGCCTTGCCGACCGGTTTCCCGCGCCCCGTGCTCGTGCAACTGCGTCTGGACGGCGGCCGTTACGACAATCTGGTCAAGCAGCTGGCGCGCGTGTCGCCGTTGCCGGTCGAACTTGCAGGCACGGGGCAGGCGCTACTTCCGGCCACCGTCTACGTGCTGCCCGATGGCGTGGGTCTGGTGGCCGACGGCCGGGTGCTGGCTTTCGCGGAGGCGGCCGAAGGCGACGTGATCGATGCATTGCCTGCTGGCGACAGCGCGGTGCTGATGCTCAGCGGCAGCGACCCTGCACGCGTGGACCGTGCCCTCGCATTGGCGGCCGAAGGTGGCCGGGTGGCGGGGCAATCGCTGGAAGGCTGCTACGACCCGGCTGCTTCCCGGTTGCTGGCCGGGCGGAGCCTTCCGCTTGCCGCGCCGGCGGAGCTGGCGCAGTCCCTGACCGAACGCTGGTCGTGAGAAAACCTGGGCCATCCCGATGAGCTACAACAACGATGAAGTCCGCGGCGTCCTGATCCAGTCCGGCAACGAACGCCTGCTGTTGCCCAATGCCACCGTCGCCGAGGTGATGTCGCGGGTGCAGATCGAGCCGCTGGCCGACGTCCCGGCATGGCTGGTCGGCCGCATCGGCTGGCATGGCTGGCAGGTGCCGCTGGTCGCGTTCGCCGATCTGGCCGGTTACGGCCACGACCCGGTGGAGCGCCAGAGCAAGGTGATCGTGCTGAAGGCGCAGGGCGATCGGCCGGAGCAGCCCTACATCGCCTTGCTCACGTCCTCGTTCCCGCAGCTGATATCGGTGCCGCGCGATGGCCTGCTGGCCGATGCCTCCGAGGAAACCCTGCCGCGCGGCGTGCACATGCGCGTGCTGCTCGGCGAGCAGAGTGCCTTGTTGCCCGATCTGGAAACCGTCGAGGCCTCGACGGCGGCCGCGCTGTCGGCAGCCGCCGCTCCGCAGCCTGCCTGATCTGCGTCACAGATCGCCGAAACGTGCCTGAAGCGCGGCAATCGCCGCCAGTCCCGCCGTCTCCGTGCGCAGCACGCGGGGGCCCAACTGCAAGCCGGTGAAGCCGGCACCTTCCAGCGTCGCCAGGTCGCGCGGCGACCATCCGCCTTCGGGGCCGATCGCGATCGCGATCCGCATCGATGCCGGCGCGACCAGCGTGGCCAGCCGATGCACGGCCTCGGGGTCGAGGATAAGCCGCAGCATGTCCCGGTCGAGCGCTTGCACGGCTTGTTCCAGCGGTTGTGGCGGCGCGATGCCGGGCAGCCTGGCGCGGCCGCATTGTTCGCAGGCGGAAACCGTCACCTCGCGCCAGTGCGCAAGGCGCTTGCCGGCGCGCTCGGCATCCAGCTTCACCTCGGTGCGTTCGCCGTTGACCGGCATGATGGCGGCCACGCCCAGCTCGGTGGCCTTCTGCAGGATCAGGTCCATCTTTTCGCCACGCGCGATGCCCTGCAGCAGCGTGATCCGCAATGGGGACTCGTTGTCTGCCGGTGCAGCATCGCCCAGCTCGACCACTGCCTCGCGCTTGCCGGCCTGCACCAGCCGTGCCGGGTAGTCGTGGCCGTCGCCGTTGAACAGCACGCAGGCATCGCCTTCGCGCAGGCGCAGCACGCGCACGAGGTGCGCGGCCGAATCTTCGGGCAGGGTGATGCGTGCGCCGCTGGTCAGCGGCAGGTCGACGTGGCTGCGGGTCAGGCGCATGGGCGGGGTTCCGGCAATCGAGCGCAAAAGGGACAGCGGGAGCGATCGCGCATGCATCCACGGGCTGCATCGCGCGCGTGCACGTCTGCTAGGATGCGCGGCTGATGGAAACGCTTTTTCATCCGCACATGATATCGGCCGGCTCGGCGCTTGCGCGGAGCATGCGGTGATGGCGCATCCGTTGCCCACCATCCACGCCATCACCGAGCGTGCCGAAGGGCCGGGCGATCGCGTGCTGGAAGAGCTGGACCTCGAATTCGCCAACGGCGAGCGCCGTCGCTACTACCGGCTCAAGCCGCAAGGCCCCGGCGCCGTCGTCGTGGTGCCGATGCTCGACGACGACACCGTGTTGCTGGTGCGCGAATACGCAGCCGGAGTGAACCGTTACGAACTGGGCCTGGTGAAAGGGCGCATGGATGCCGGCGAGACGCCCGAACAGGCGGCCGACCGCGAACTCAAGGAAGAGGCAGGCTTCGGTGCGCGCCGGCTCGACGTGCTGCGCAAGATGACCTTGGCGCCGACCTACATGGGACATGCTTCGTGGCTGGTGCTGGCGCGCGACCTCTATCCCGAAAAACTGCCCGGCGACGAGCCGGAGGAGCTGGAAGTGATCCCCTGGAAGCTCGATGCGCTGGACCAGTTGATGTTGCGCGAGGATTTTTCCGAGGGGCGGTCGCTGGCCGCGTTGTTCATCGTGCGCGAATGGCTCAAGGGGCCTGCGGCGCAATGATCCGGTTGACACTGGATCTGCGCGAAACCGTCATCGCCATCGCCCAGGAAGCCGCCGAGGCGATCCTGTCCGTCTATCACGGCCCGTTCGAGGTCGAGGAAAAGGCCGACCACAGCCCGCTCACCGCGGCCGATCTGGCCGCGCACCGGGTGATCAGCGAAGGCCTTGGCCGCTTGGCGCCGGACGTGCCGGTGCTGTCGGAAGAAGGCAAGAGCATTCCGTGGGACGTCCGCCGCCACTGGCAGACGTTCTGGCTGGTGGACCCGCTGGACGGCACGCGCGAGTTCGTCAAGCGCAATGGCGAATTCAGCGTCAACATCGCACTGATCCACGATGGCGCGCCGATTTTTTCGGTGGTGCAGGCGCCGGTCACCGGGAAGCTCTGGTACGCGATGCGCGGCGAGCATGCCTACCGCCGCGATGGATGCCAGGACACCGTGCTGCGCGTGCGTGCGCCGGCCATCGCGCCCTTGCGCGTGGCGGTCAGCCGCTCGCATCGCGATGCCGCCACCGATGCCTTGCTGGCGCGGATGGGCAGCATCGAGGAAGTCTCGCAGGGCTCGTCGCTGAAGTTCTGCCGCATTGCCGAGGGTGATGTGGACGTCTATCCGCGCTTCGGCCCGACCAGCGAATGGGATACCGCCGCCGGGCAATGCATCCTGCACGCCGCCGGCGGCATGCTGCTGTCGGTGGCCAAGGGCAAGCCCTTCCGCTACAACCGCCGCGAATCGCTGCTCAACGGCGATTTCATCGCACTGGGCGACCCGGACCTGCCGTGGCTGGACTGGCTGGACACGCCGCCGCAGGCCGGGCCTGGCGCATGAGCGGGCAGCGCGACATCGCCGCCCTGCTGTCGATCATGGCGCGCCTGCGTGATCCCGTTGGCGGCTGCCCGTGGGATCTTGAACAGGATTTCTCGACCATCGCGCCGTACACGGTGGAGGAAGCCTACGAGGTGGCCGACGCGATCGACCGCCACGATCTGGCCGACCTGCGCGACGAACTCGGCGACCTGCTGCTGCAGGTGGTGTTCCACGCCCGCATGGCCGAGGAGCAGGGCGCCTTCGATTTCGGCGACGTGGTGGCGTCGATCTGCGCCAAGATGATCCGTCGCCACCCGCACGTGTTCGGCGAGGGCGATGCGGCCGACGCCAGCGCGGTCAGTGCCAATTGGGACGCCATCAAGCGTGCCGAGCGCGAAGCCAAAAGCGAGGCCGACACTTCCGCGCTGGCCGGCATTTCGCGCGGCCTGCCGGAGTGGCAGCGTGCGCAGAAGCTGCAATCGCGCGCGGCACGCACCGGGTTCGACTGGCCGGATGCGGCCGGCGTGCTGGCCAAGCTGCGCGAGGAAACCGCCGAAGTCGAGGCCGAGTTCGCGCAGGGCGAGGTGGCGGACAACCATGCGCGGCTGGAGGACGAGATCGGCGACGTGCTGTTCGTCTGCACCAGCTTGGCCCGGCATGCCAAGGTCGATGTCGGTGCCGCGCTGCGCCGGGCCAACCACAAGTTCGAACGCCGCTTCAGGGCGATGGAGGCGTTGGCCGAATGCGCCGGCACGCCGCTGGCGACCTTGCCGCTGGATGCGCAGGACGCGTTGTGGAATCAGGCCAAGCGCGACGAGCCGGCCGCAGGCGGATGAGCCGCCCGGCATGAAACGCCGTCGGGCGCGACGCGCCTTGGCTGTCAGTGCGCGGGGCCGTTCTGCCCGCCGTCGTAGAACATCAGGAACGCGGCGACCACGATCAGCCCGAAAGCGGCGTACTGGTTCCAGCGCAGCGGCTGGCCCAGATAGAACGCCGAAAAGCCGGCGAACACCGTCAGCGACACGATTTCCTGGATCGTCTTGAGCTGCACCACCGAATACACCTGGCTGCCGATGCGGTTGGCCGGCACCATCAGCGTGTATTCGAAGAAGGCGATGCCCCAGCTGGCGAGGATTGTCGCGAACAACGCGCCCGGCCGACCTTTCAGGTGGCCGTACCAGGCGTAGGTCATGAACATGTTGCTGCCGAACAGCAGCACGACGGGGGCCACGTAGGCGTAGTTGAACGGCACGGTCAGCAACGAGGCAGGCATGGACGGTGAAGCATAAGCGCTTGCGGCGCAGCGGACACGCCGCGCTCAGCCGCCGGCCGGCGGCGCGGCCTGCCAGCGGG
>DMID01000220.1:0-870 GCA_003449195.1 Lysobacteraceae bacterium
TGCCGACGTAGAGCAGCAGGCCGGCCATCGCCAGCACGCCGCCCCACGCGCCGATCCAGCGCAGCCCGTACGCATGCGCGACGATGCCGCCAAGCAGCGCACCGCCGCCGATGCCGACGTTGTACAGGCTCGAATACACCGACATCGCCACGTCGGTGGCATCGCCGGCCAGGCCGAGAATGCGCGACTGCATCAACAGGCCGAAGCACATGATGGCCGCGCCCCATACCGCCACCAGCAACAGCCACGGGCCGAAGTGGCGGGCCAGCGGCAACAGCAGCACCAGACTGCCCAGCAGAGCAGCAAGCGTCAGCGTCACGAAGGTCTTCGGACGGCGCTGGCTGTAACGGCTGAACAACCACGAGCCGGCCATGCCGGCGGCACCGAACAGCAGCAGCACCAGCGTGATCCTGCGCCCGTCCAGCCCGGCCACCCGCGCGGCGAACGGCTCGATGTAGCTGTACGCGGTGAAATGCGCGGTGATCATCAACACCGTCAGCACGAAGAACGTCACCAGCAGCGGCCGTCGCAGCAATACCGGCAGGCTGGCCAGCGAGCCGCTGTTGAGGCTGGGCAGCAACGGCAGGCTGCGCGCCAGCACCGCCAGCACCAGCGTCGCGGCCACCGCCACCAGCGCGAAGGTGATGCGCCAGCCGAAGGCATCGCCGACCACGCGCCCGAGCGGAATGCCCAGCACCATCGCCAGCACCGTGCCGGTGGCCAGCAAGGCCAGCCCCTGCGGCTGCCTGCCGGGCGGCGACAGGCGCGCGGCCAGCGACGCGGTGATCGACCAGAAAACGGCATGGGCAAACGCGATGCCGACGCGGCTGATGACCAGCACCGTAAAGTTCCACGCCAGAAACGACAGGA
>DMID01000220.1:1002-3048 GCA_003449195.1 Lysobacteraceae bacterium
GCCACCACCCAGGCATAGATGGTGAGCATCAAGCCCACCTGCTCCACCGGCATGCCGAAACCGTCGCCGATGTCGGTCAGCAGCGCCACCGGCACGAATTCGGTGGTGTTGAAGATGAAGGCGGCCAACGCCAGCATGGCCACGCGCAGCCATGCGGCGCGTGCGGGGACGGATTCGGAAGACATCGCGGGATGGGCAGTTCGGGGAGCGCTCGGCCGGCACGGCCCGCCGAGCAGGGAGCGGATTATGCCCGCGGCTGCGTGAGCGGCACCTCAATGAAACCGATTTCCCGCCGGTCTCGCAGGCCGGTCCAGGCCGGTGCCGCAATTCCCGGATGCCGCTTCCCGGCCGCTCGACCGGGCCTTGCGCGGCGCGGGCGCAGGGCCGGCGTCACGCTGCGGACTTACTCGGCCGTTTTCTTGTCGAGTGGCGTCAGCACCAGATCCTGGAAGTCGAAACTGAAATCGGTGAGCGGCGAAACAGGCTCCATGCGCAGTTCGCGCACCTTGCCGTCCGGCGTCAGCGCGAAGCTGGCAAAGGCATCGGCATTGAGCGTGCGGTCGTCCCAGCGGACGATGAAAGTGTCGTGCTGCCAGTGCTCCAGCGTGCCCGCCAGCAGCGGCGTGCGGGTGAAGCGCAGACGCAGCTTGCCGCCCTGCTGCGCGATGACCACGTCGCCGTACCACGGGTCGCGGTAGGTGGCGGCGTAGGCGGCTGCCGGCAGCGAAGGCTTCGATTTGGCATCACGCGCGGCCAGGTGTTCCTTCCAGCTGTCGTCGGCCTTGCCGCTGGCCTTGGCAACCGCGGCGGCATAAGCCGCCACCCAGTCCGTCTTCGACGCGGCATCCCCCGGCGCACCGAGGAAGGCATCCAGCGCGGCATAGGTGACGGCATTGAACGCGGCGCCGACTTCCTGGTTGGTCAGCACCACGATGCCCAGCCTGATGTCCGGCACCAGCGTGGTGCGCGACACCATGCCCGGCCAGCCACCGGTGTGCGATACCAGCTTGTGGCCACGGTAATCGCTCAGCCCCCAGCCCTCGCCGTAACCGGAAAAATTGGGCGTGGCGGCCGCCAGTTCGGGCACCGACGGCTTGGCGACCGGGATCGGCGTGATCACCGACCACATTTCCTGCTGGCGTTTTTCCGAGAACAACGGCTTGCCGTCGGGCAACCTGCCGCCGGCCAGCTGCACGTTCATCCACTTGGCCATGTCGTGCACGCTGGCGTACAGATCGCCGGCGCCGCGGTTGTTGGACCAGCTCATCCGCGGCACCGGCTTGAGTTCGGTGAAGTCGGCCTTGGCATGGCCGACGGCCGGCTGGTCGGCCGCCGTCACGCGGTCGTTGAAACGCACCCCGCTCATGCCCACCGGGTCGAGGATGCGCTGCTGGACGAAGTCCGTGTACGGCTGTCCGGACACCTGCTCGATCACCTTCTGCGCCACTGCGTAAAGGATGTTGTCGTAGGCGTAGCGGTCGCGGAAACCGCCCTTCAGCGGCACGTGCGCAAGCCGCTGCACCACCTCGTCCACGCTGTAGTCGCTGGGCGGCCAGAACAGCAGGTCGCCGGCGCCCAGGCTCAGGCCGGAACGGTGCGACAGCAGGTCGCGGATGCGCATTTCGCCGGTGACGTAGGCATCGGACATGCGGAACCACGGCAGGTGGTCGATCACCCGGTCGTCCATCTTCAGCTTGCCTTCGTCGGCCAAGATCGACAGCGCTGCCGCGGTGAAGGCCTTGGTGTTGGAGGCGATGGCGAACGGCGTGGTGGCCGTCACCGGCTCGGGCTTGCCCAGCTCGCGCACGCCGTAGCCGCGTTCGGCCACCACCTTGCCGTCGCGGACGATGGCCACCGCGATGCCGGGCACGTCGAACTGCTTGCGCGCCTGCTCGACCACCGCATCGACACGTGCCAGACGCGCGGCATCGGCCGGATCAACGGCGGCAGTGATGCTTGCCGGTTCGACGACGGCGGCGGACGCCATCACGGTCACACCCATGCCCGTCGCCAGCAGCGGCAGGCAACTCCATGAAAATCGCATCT
>DMID01000220.1:3218-5020 GCA_003449195.1 Lysobacteraceae bacterium
CCACGCCGGCGAAGTTCACCAGCACATCCACCTCGCCGAGGCCGCGCTTCTCGGTCTTCATCGGGCAGGCAGCCAGCGCCTGCACGCCCAGCGGCAAGGCCGCCAGCGCGTCCACGTCGCGCACGCAGCCGTGGATCAGGATGCCGCTCCAACCGTGCGCCACGGCCTGTTCGGCCAGCATGTCGCCCAGCAGCGAGCGCCGCAGCGAACCACCGCCGTCGACCACCAGCACGCAGCCGCGGCCGTCCTCGGCCACCAGCTCGCGCACTTTCGAGTTGTCCTCGAAGGTGCGGATGGTGCGGATGCGCCCGCCGAACGCGGCATGACCGCCGAAACCGCGGAACAGCGGTTCGGCCACGGCCACGTCGGGGTGCGCGTCGCACAGGTCGGGGGTGGTCCAGCTCATCGTCGGCATCTCCTCGCGAAGTGGAGGGCGCCGTGCGGACCGCCCGCGCCCGGGATCAGAGCATGCGGGTGATGGTGAAGCTGCCGAACACCGGGCGCTCGCGCTGCCCATCGAACTCGCGGGTCCGATGATAGCGTGCGACGGCGAATTTCCAGCGGCCGCTGAACCAGGCCACGCCGTAGCCGGCCTCGCCGACGAAGTGCTTCTTGTCCACGCTGTGGCTGTCGCGGAAGGTGTTGCCGTCCAGCGTGATGTCGCGGGCAACCGCCCGCGCATCGAAGGTGAGGAACAGGTGGTAGCCGTGCAGCTGCCCGCGCGAGCCGGTCGGCGCGGTGTTCTCGCCGGCCGGGCGCAGCGGGGTGCTGCCGAAATCGTCCGGCAGCGACTTGCCGAACCGGAACTCCGCGCCGGCATTGGCGTAGGTGCTGATCGTGCCCAGCGTGCCGCCCCAGTGGGTGATGGCATCCCAGTTCCAGTTGCCTTCCGACGCGCCCGGATAGCGATGCATGCGTTCGTGGATCAGGCGGAACACCGGCTCGTCGTGCAGCTGGCTGTGCCAGCCCTCGAATTTCTTGCTGCCGGTGATCTTGTGCACCAGGTCCTGTACCTGCCGCCCCTGCGCCGATGGCCCCAGCATGCCGAACTGCAGTTGGGTGGTGTGCAGGCGGTCCTCGTCGCGTCCGTTGTAGCCCATCGAGACCAGCAGCAGGGCCGCGTACGGGCGGTCCTCGCGGATGAGGTCGCGCCGGGTCGAATCTTCCGGCGTGAACAGCCCCTGCGCGAACGTCACCACCATGTTCTTCTGCGGAAAGCCCTCCGGCTGCAGGAAGCCGAAAGGCCGGTTGAGCCAGCGCGCCAGCGCGGGCAGGCAGGGGTCGTCGGTGTAATCGGACAGGTTGGGCGACACGAATCCCAGCTGCGCGCCGTTGGTATAGCCCTGGTCCTGGCCGCCGAACAGGTCGTTGTCGAGACGGAAATTCACCATCGGCGGGCGTTCCTCGCGGGTCGGGCACGCGCCGTCCCCGGCAGCCCGGGCCGTCCCCGCCAGCGACAGTGCGGCCAGCCACCAGAGCATTTTCGTTTGCATGCGATCGTTCCAACGCGAGGTCCGGGGTAATTCTAAACTTGACGGTTCTGTAATCAATTGCCATCGACAGCAACATTCCGTCCCGGCAAACGAAACAGCGGTCCGCACCGGCCGGCCATCGGCGACAATGCACCGATGGACCCCTCCCACGCCCGTGCCCTCTGGCAGACGCATGTCTGCGTGCTGCTGTGGGGGCTGACCGCCATCCTCGGCAAGCTGATCACCCTGCCCGCCCTGCCGCTGGTGTGGTGGCGCATGCTGCTGGTGGTGGCGATGCTGGCACTGCTGCCGCGGGTGTGGCGCGGCCTG